>CAZOJY010000001.1:0-110664 GCA_964580235.1 uncultured Eubacteriales bacterium
CAAAAAGTTGTATTTGTTCCACCAGGTCGTCCTGTACCTGCCTGATCACTGCCTGGACCTGGTCTTTTCCCGTTACAAATAAATTGGCAGGGAAAATTGTAATCATTACCTCATCCGATATCTTTTTCCCTGAATGTGGATCGATGCTTTGGATCGTTTCAATTTCGTCTCCCCAAAAAATTATACGATCGGATCTGGGACACCCGGAGAAATCACAAGAAAACTGGCCAGTGCTTATAAAAAAATTGTTGCCGGTGAAAATAAAAATTACCAGGAGTGGCTAACGTATGTGAATGGCTAAGGAACAGGATAGAGGGACGTATATTTTACTCATTAAACTGGCAAAAACCCAAAAGATACAACCGGGAAAGTTGCCGGAGGCCAAGTATAAAAAAGGAATCTATTTGTATGTCGGAAGGGCCCGGAAAGGACTTCGAGCCAGGATCAGACGGCACGTCCGAAGCCAAAAAAAGATATTCTGGCATGTCGATTACCTGCTGCAAAAAGCAATGATCGAAGCTATCTGGATCCGGGAAAATTTTTTCAACGAATGTTTAACCGCTTCCAAAATACAAGACTTCCGACCTGCTGCAGCAACCCCCCTAGAGGGATTTGGCTCGTCCGATTGTTGCTGCCCCAGTCATCTTTTTTATTCCTCCTTAAGCACAAAAGAGCTAATATCCTTGCAGAATGAATTAGGATTTAAAAAGGTGAAAATCGATGAAATTCGTGTTTAAACCAATCGGGATAGTCCATTCTCCTTTCAAAAAAAAAGAAGATATCAAAAAATCTCGCTGTATCGATCCCAAAGGATTTGATTCTGTTCAGGGAGAACTGGCGATTTACGAAGAATTTGCCAAAGGCTTGCAGGATATCGACGGGTTTTCTCACATTGTTCTGATATTTGCTTTCCACAAATCCACGGAGAAAAAACTTTATTCCCACCCTCCATTCGATGACAAGCGGAGAGGTGTCTTTTCCACCCGAAGTCCCAACAGACCCAATCCAATCGGTTTTTCAGTCCTTCATCTCATCAAGCGGGAGAAAAATGTACTGCATGTCCAGGGGGTGGATATAATCGAGGGCACTCCAATCCTGGATATCAAGCCCTATACGCCCAGAGATCAAAAACCCGAAGCCCGATTCGGCTGGCTGGAAGAATAATCGGCCAAAGTTTCTCTTCCTTGTTTTCAAGATTGGTTTTTGGTATATAATTTTTTTACTCCACAAAACGGGAATTCAGGAAAAAATATTTCAAAAGGAGGACGAGTAAAATGAACAAATATCTTCCATTTGCCCTATGTTTATCCCTCATCCTCTCTGCTCCGATGATGCTGAGGGCCTCTAAAATATTTCCATATGATACTAAGATCGTTGAGCTCCCAAATGGATTAAAAGTTGTCTCTGTCCCACTTTCCAATCCCAATATTATTTCATATTACACCATTGTCCGTTCCGGATCGCGAAATGAGGTCGAGCCGGGAAAATCCGGTTTTGCCCATTTCTTTGAACACATGATGTTCAAGGGAACCGAAAACATGTCTCCAGAAGAGTATGATAATTTCCTCAGCGAGATCGGTGCAGGGACAAACGCCTACACGACGGATGATTACACGTGTTATTACGTGGTCTTTGCAGGAAGAGAAAACTTGGAAAGCGTGGTCAAAGCCGAAGCAGACCGGTTTATCAACTTGTACTGGGACGAGGAGATGATCAAAACAGAAGCAACGGTTATCGAGGGCGAATACTATGCCAGCGTTTCCAGCCCTTCCCGGCGGGTGCTCGAGCTTTTACGGGATACGGCTTTCGAGATCCATTCTTACAAGCACACCACCCTCGGATATCTCAAAGATATCCAGGATATGCCCAACCAATTCCCTTACAGTCAGTTGTATAAAAAACGCTTTTATGCCCCTGATAACACAATCCTCCTTGTGGCCGGAGATTTCGATCATGATCAGTTGATGGCTTACGTGAAGCAGTACTACAGCAGTTGGGAAAAGTCCAACTACACACTGGACACCCCGGAAGAACCGGCTCAGGCCAAACCCAAAAGAGCTCACTACGATTGGCCGACACAGACTCTGCCGCTGCTGGCCATCGGATTCCATGGTCCCGCTTACTCGGATGAAGCTATCGATAAAGCAGCGCTCGATTTGATGGCAGAAATCGCCTTTTCACGCTCTTCAAGTCTCTACCATAGACTTGTCATCGAAGAACAAAAATGCCAGTCCCTGGGCGCCAGCTTTGCGGACCGGCGTGATCCTTATCTCTTGATCCTTAATTCCATCATTAAAAATGAAAAGGACCTTCCCTATGTGGAAGAAGAGATCTTCAAAGAGCTTGAGAGGTTAAAAACGGAGCCAGTTGCCGAAGATACGCTGGCCGATATAAAATCCAACCTCAAATATTCCTTTGCCCGTTCCTTGGGAACCACAGATGGCGTCGCAAGCTCTCTTGCTTTTTACATCAACCTAACGACAGACCCGGGAAGCGTGAACAAACTGTTTGAGCTTTTCGAAAAAGTCACCCCTCAGGATATCATGGAAACAGCCAAAAAATATTTCGACAAGTCAAACAGCACGGTGGTGACCTTGACAGGAGGGAAGACACAATGAAAAAATTAAAACTGCTCTGGCAAGCTGGAATTTTTGCCCTGGCTTTTTTCATGGCTATATCTTGCACAAAAGAAACGACAGGAAAAATGAAGTCTGAGTTTCTTCCGGTTGAGGACAGTCCTTTGATCAACTTCCGGATTTTGCTCAATATCGGCTCGGCCAATGACCCGGCAGGGAAAGAAGGCCTGTGCCAGCTCACATGCAGCATGCTGGCAGGCGGAGGGACTAAAACCCTGACTTATAAAGACATCCAAAAAAAATTCTATCCAATGGCCGCAAGCGTAGGTCTTCGTGTCGAAAAAGAGATGTCTGTCTTTTCAGGAAGCATCCACATTGACAATCTGGATGAATATTACACCACTTTCAAAGAAATGCTGCTCGATCCGGGATTCCGCGAAGAAGACTTTATCCGGTTAAAATCCAACCAGCTCAACTTTTTGGAAAAAACTCTGGTCAGCAATATGGACGAACAATTCGGCAAGGAAATCCTGAACCTGATGATGTACGAGGGACATCCCTACGGTCATCACGATGCGGGAACAGTGGCAGGTGTTCGAAGCCTGAGCCTTGATGATGTTAAAGCTTTTTATCAAGAACATTTCAAGCAGGGTAACATCACCATCGGACTAGCCGGAGGTTATCCTGCAAATTTTCCTACAAAAGTCAACGGCGATTTTTCGGCTCTCCCAGAGGGGTTCAGCCCCCAACTTGAACTGCCTGCCCAGCGGCTGCCCGAAGGGTTGGAGATCGTGATCGCCGACAAAAAAACTCCTGCTACAAATATCTCGATGGGTTTCCCCCTCACCATCAACAAGTCATCCGATGACTTTTTTGCTCTATGGATCGCCACTTCCCATTTCGGAGAGCACCGGCAGAGCCTTTCCCTTCTCTATCAAAAAATCAGGGAGGAGCGGGGACAGAATTACGGAGACTATGCCTATGCCGACCACTTCATCCAAGGGCGACGCAAATTCCCGGCAACCAATTACTGCCGGCAGCAGCAGTATTTTTCGATCTGGATTCGGGCATTGGCCAATTCAAACCGTCACTTTGTCCTACGCCAAGCAATCAGAGAATTAAAAAAATTGGTGGAAGAGGGGATTCCCAAGGATAGATTCGAACTCGTTCGCAAATACCTTCTAAACTACACCAGACTTTATGCCCAAACACTCGGAGAACGGCTCGGCTGGCAGATGGACTCCCACTATTACGGCTACCAAGATTTCCTGGCAGACGCGCAGAAACGCCTTCCCAGGATCACGCACGAGGATGTGAACCGTGCCATCAGAACCTATCTGAACTCAGAGAATATCTATATCGCTATCATCACTCAGGATGCAGAAGCCCTGAAGAATGACCTAATCGCCAATACACCTTCCCCTATCACATATGCTAATCCGAATATGCCTCAGAAAATCCTCAATGAAGACCTTGTTATTCAGACATTTCCTCTCGACATCTACCCGGACAAAATCCGAATCGCCAAAGCTTCTGACTTTTTCCAGAAAACGGGAGTTCCAAATACAAAGTGAAGCGCTGAAAACAGCCTTTATCGGGGACAGCTTAACGGAGGAGGCCATCGGGGCTTCTTATTTTGACATAATTCGAAACATATTGCCTCAACATGAGCTGTTGAACTGCGGTAAATGGGGAGACCAAAGGCTTAAAATTCACTGTTGATGGGGTGCATCTCAACAGCCAAGGAGCCGAGATGGTGGCTGAAGTGTCGAGCGAAAAGATTCAATCAAAGTTCCCAAATGTTTTTTTCAGCACTTAGCAGTTCATGATTTATCCTGCCACCACAATATTTTTCCACCAATCGGCTCAGATCCGTTGCCGTTTCCATTATCTCCCCGGCCATCACAGGCGGAAGGCCTTCCGATACCAGCAGCACATCCTGTGTTTCCTCTGTCATCTTCGTTTTTTCACACTCACGCCAGTTCCACCGACGGCAGAGGACCTCTTTCGCGTCCGCATAGATAACCTCCCCCTTCCGGGCTTTTTGCAGCTCCCAAGAGCCCAGGGGGGAAAAAGCCTCATCTCCGTTTGCGAATCTTAGAAGGATATCCCCGTCCACTTTAGCAAGATCATCCCCGCCAACAGGGACCATGTGCAGGAGGGAAACACAATTGTAGATGTCCACCAACTTATTGATTGAACGGATGTCTTTTTCTTCCAAGGTCATCCGGTAAAGATTTTCCACAGAACTTAGATGTTTTTTCGGCTTGGCGCCGAAAAGAGTGTAAGCATTCCTCCAGCTTTGAATTTTTGGAAACTGAGCAAGTGACTCCTGGTCAAAATTATTTCTGATTTTCCTCTGTGTCTCATTGATCTGTTCCCGGATTGCAGGGCAATCCTCGTGATTATCCATACCCTTGGCGCACACAACTCCGATATGAAGCCCAGGAAAGGCAGCAAAAATCGCGGGATCGATCTTGAATTTCATGCCAAAAGTCCTTCTGCCGTCATCTGGATCAGCTCCCAGGCATCGCGGACATGTTTCTCCTTGGTCAACCTGGCGGCTATGGACATCCGCAGCACATACTTTCCCCGGAGTGATGTCTGGGATAGGAGCAATTTTCCTGTTCGGTTCAATCTTTCGAGGAATTTTTTGTTCAGCTCATTCAGTTTGTCATCATTGCGGCCATCGTTCAGACGAAAACAGACCAGACTCACAGGCACAGGCGCCATGAGTTCAAACCGCTCATCCTGTTCTATCCAGTCCTTGACCATTTCGGCCAACCGAATATGTTCCCGGACAATCTTCTGGAGCCCTTCTACTCCATAGGAACGGATCACGAACCAAAGCTTGAGGGCCCGAAAACGCCGGCCCAGCTGGATGCCCCAGTCACGATAATTTTTCACTTCGGCATCCACTCCTGTCCTGAGGTACTCAGGATGAATCTCGAACGTCCGGATCAGGGCTCCTTCATCTTTGACAAAATAGGCCGAACAATCAAAATTGGTAAGCATCCACTTATGGGGATTAAAGACAAAAGAATCCACATATTCTACACCGTCCAGCATCCATTTTTTTTCAGAAAGAATGGCGGCCGTTCCGGAAAAGGCCGCATCCACATGAAACCACACATCATGGCGACGGCAAATCCTGCCGATTTGAGCCAGCGGATCGACAGCGGTTGAAGAGGTGGTTCCGACCGTTCCTACAACGCAGGCGGGTTGGAATCCTTTATGTGTGTCTGCCACGATGGCTCCTTCAAGTTTTTCCGGAATCATAGCATATTTTTCATCCGTCGGAATATACCGGAGATTCTCCCTGCCATACCCGGCAATTTTCACGCCTTTTTCGATGCTGGAATGGGTTTCTTCCGAAGCGTAGACTGTCAGAGTATTTTGGATTCCCCTCAAATTCGCATGAAAATTCGTCACTCTTTCCCTAGCGGAGATAAGAGCGACAAGCGTGGCTGTAGAAGCTGTGTCCTGTATAACACCGGTCATCCCTTCTGGCAGGCCGAGCATCTGGCGCAGCCAGTCCAAAACAACCTCTTCCAATTCTGCTGCAGCAGGAGAAGTCTGCCAGACCATGCACTGGGCTCCCAAGCCGGCTGTGAGCAATTCCGCCAGGATGGAAGGGGGGCTGTTGTTGGCGGGAAAATAGGCAAACCAAAACGGATGCTGCCAGTGTGTGATACCCGGAAGGATAACCTTTTGAAAATCTTGAAAAATACTGTCCATAGATTCACCCTGAGCCGGGGGTTTTACCGGAAGCTTTTTCCGAACATCCCCAGGTTTCAAAGAAGGCGACACCGGCAGCGCCTCTATTTTTTCAAAATATTCCACCACCCAATCCACAAATTGGTACCCATATCGACGAAAGGATTCCTTATCCATAATCATTCTCCTTTGGATATCCGGCCTCATTCTAAAAAATTCGCTTTGTCTAGTCAAAGCCCTCCTCTCCTGGATTTTTTTTCGGTTTTTTTTATTTGCGTCAAAAATCAGAAAAAAAGCTGATTTTCAGGCAAAAAATATGTAAATTACAAGGCCTACTCAGCAATTTATAAAAATTTAAAAAAAATCGTTGAATATTGCTTTTTTTTGTGGTATAATATTTAAAAGGCTTTCAAAAGGGGGAAAATAAACTGAGAGAAAAGGTTGATTTTTATCTAATTTTACTCTTTTCAGATAATTATAAGCCTTCCCATCAATAAAGCCTCAATCTTATCTCCTTCTTTTTTTATAAAAAAAGCTGTAATCTTCTCATCTCTTTTTTTCCTTTTTTAAGTTTCTGTAAAAAATCTAAAATCCAAGGCAATTTTTTTCAATTTCAGCAACTTTTTATCCAAAACAAGCGTATATATATATGGAATGATAAAAATGATGGAAGAAAAGAGATTGCAGAAAACAAGAAACTCCCTCCTTTTTTTCCCTCCTTTTAGCGAAGGATTTCACATAGATCCCTTAACCTCTTAATCCATCCCCTCAAAGGCTGCCGATTCCACCATTAGGTTAAAGGCAGCCTTTCTATTTTCATCCCCTTTATTCATAGGAAAAAATGTGTTATGCTGGTGCTGTCTTTGACAACTGAATCTTACGGTTTACTGGGCAGGGAAGTCCGTGAAAAACGGACACAGCCCCCGCTACTGTAATCGGGGACAAATTCCAGAACAATCCACTGTTCTCAGAACGAGAGAATGGGAAGGCCTGGAAGGAGGATGATCCGAAAGTCAGGAAACCTCTCATAAGCCGAAAAAGCCCATCTTCGGGAGGAAGATCGGGTTGATTTTTTTTGCTAAACACACCGGGGGCAAAAGTTCAAGGAGGATATCTATGCAGCATAAATTCCTAGCTGTTGTCCTCGTTTCGGCATTCATTCCGATAGCTCTCTGTGCTGGACAGGACAATACGGAAAAAACCGATCTACACCATGAGATTGTCATCACAGCTACTCGCATCGAAACACCGGCAAAAGAAATTGCGACCTCTGTGACTGTCATCACCAGACAAGAGTTGGAGCAGACGAAAAAAACGACCCTCATCGAGGCTCTCCAGGAAGTTTTGGGATTATCCATCCTCCAGTCTGGTCCCCTGGGCAGTTCTGCATCCGTGATGATTCGCGGAGCCAATTCAGAGCATACTCTTGTGATGATAGACGGGGTCGAAGTCAATGATCCCATCACACCCAGCCGGACGTATGATTTCTCGCACATCAAAGTGGAGGGTATCGAACGCATCGAGATCCTCCGGGGACCTCAAAGTCCCCTGTATGGTTCCGATGCGATGGCCGGAGTGATCAACATCATCACTCAAAAGGGCCTGGGGAAACCTCGATTTCATCTTTCCTCCCTCGGAGGATCCTACAGAACATTTTCCGGCACTGCCGGGCTAACAGGGAGCACGGAAAAACTTCACTATTCCTTTTGGACCTCATCCCTGACATCCCAAGGTTTCTCGGCGGCCAATGCCGCACTCGAGGGAAACACCGAGGCTGATGGGTATAAGAATCTTTCTTTTTCCGCGAGAGCAGGCTACAAGGCTTCTGATAATATCGACCTGGATTTTTCAGCACGATTCATCGACACCAAGTCCGATATCGACAATTACGGCAGCGCCTTCGGCGACGATCCGAACAACATCCAAACATATGACTCGCTTTATTTTAAGGGACACATTCGAGGACTTTTCCTAAAAAATAGATGGGAACAAAAATGGACCATCTCCCACGTCAATTCTAACAGAGAGACAGAGAATCCCACAGATGAACAACACCCGTTTGACTCAGACCGCTCCCGCTACAAGAGCAGACTTTATAAACTGGACTGGCAGAACAACTTTTTTCTGCACAAATCGATCACACTGACTTTCGGGGCCGAATACCAACAGGAACAAGGAGAATCCAGCTATCAATCAGAGAGTATTTGGGGTCCATCCAGAAGCTTTTTTCCGCTGAAAAAAGCCCACAACACAGGAATCTACATCCAGGATCAAATGAGATTAAAGGGGATGTTTTTTCTGACGGCAGGAATTCGGCTGGACTCACACAGCCAATCCGGCTCTTCCACAACTTACCGCATTGCTCCCGCCTTCTTCATCCAACAGACAAACACCAAATTGAAGGCGACTTATGGTACAGGATTCAAATCCCCCTCCCTCTATCAGCTCTATGCCCCTGGAAATGCCTGGGGGCCCATCGGAAACGAAAACCTCGAGCCTGAAAAAACAACCAGCTGGGATGTGGGAATCGAACAGATTTTCTGGAATGGGAAAATCTTGTTCACAGGAACTTACTTTTTCAGCCAATTCGAAAACCTGATCGACTACGACTTCACACAAGGTTATATCAACATAGCCAGAGCTTCATCGAAGGGTGTCGAGTTTCTGCTCAAATATGCCCCTTCAGAAAATTTCGCCATTTCCGCCTCCTACACCCACACAACCGCAAGGGACAAAAAGACAAACGAGGCTCTCCTGAGACGGCCCAGGGATAAATTCACGGCCAGCCTAAATCTCCGTTTTTTGGCAAAGGGACATTTCGTTCTCTCCATAATCCATCTTGGGGTGAGGGCAGATCAAGAATGGATCGATTGGATTTCAACAAGGGTTCAGATGGGCTCGTTCACTCTGCTCAACGCTGCGGTATCCTATGATATCCTCCCGACTATTCAGCTTTTCCTCCGCCTGGATAATATTCTCGATCAGCAATATGAAATGATCAAAGGCTACGGAACACCCGGCTTTTCCGCATACGGTGGATTCAAAATTCTTTTCTAAGAACAGCATGCGTAAAAGTCACTTATCTGCCGGAGATTATCCGGGAGGTTGCGGCGAGCAGATAAGCGGCCGCCAGTTCCAGATCGATGACATGTTTTCTCTTGCCAAGGATTTTGGTCTTCAGTTTTTTTCGTAGCTTTTTAAGCCTGGAGAAACGGATCGGAAAATGCCTTTCCATGTTCTGCCAATATTCCCGGCTGTAGTAGGCCCTATTTTTGCCGACGGCCTCCAAGATGAGGAGGGAGCTGTTCCTGAGGATCAGCTCTTTTAAGGATTTTGCGTTAGAGTTGTCTTCATTCAGCTTGTCATCGACAACTGCTGCGATGAAATTCAGCAGTTTGTTGGCCAAATTATCCAGACTATACTTGCCTGCAGGAAGGGAGAA
The DNA here is from genome assembly GCA_964580235.1 of uncultured Eubacteriales bacterium. Lineage (GTDB taxonomy): Bacteria > Acidobacteriota > Aminicenantia > Aminicenantales > Aminicenantaceae. The sequence continues at coordinate 9,736 of CAZOJY010000001.1, forward strand.
AATCGTGGCATGGTCATTTTTTTGGTCCGTCACAAGGTCCTGAATGTCATCGGCAAGCTGGAGGAATGTCCCAAATCCGAAGCAGAAGTTCGCCTGCTGTTCTTCCAGCGTTCCGCTGACGAGATAGCCATCCGCCAAAACCGAGGTTCCTCCCTTCTCGAAGCTGAGATCCAGGATATCCCTTTCAAACGGAAGGGTGTGGCCTTTTTGTTGGGTAAGACTGCACAGTTGTGCATTAAATATGGCAAGCAAGCTCTCGTATACCTCGGGAAATTTTTCCCTGTCGTAATCTGACTCGATCATCTTGATCAACTGCCTTATCTTTTCCTCGTTCCTGTTCCCGGGAGTAAAATCCTGGCCTTCTAGTCCATCTTTCAACTTTTCGATCAGCACAAGCTTCTTTTCTAAAGGCAACGACACATCATCCAAATAATTATCCATATAGGGATAGATCATGCTGTAAGCAAACAGGGAATTGCTGTACTTCACGTCCATGTGCAAATACATCTGAAGCGAGTTCATGATCCAGGCATTCCGCAGCGCCTGGTATATGTCTTCTATCCGGAGTCTGGGATCGAATTCTTTGGCTTTATCGACAAACATTTGGGTCGAACGGACCGCATCCTCTTGAAAAACAGAATCCAGATAAAGGTCGGACATTTCTAGGAATCGCCTGCCGAATTCCCTGACTTCTCTAATAAACTCATCCATCCAGGCTTTCTGTTCGGTTTCACAATCCGGATAATCGTCAAGCTTATAAGATGTCCGATCTATAAATCGAAAAAGTTGCGTTTCGGTCGATTTTTGTTCCAGATCTGAGTATGCATTGCTAAACTCCGGAAAACCTGCCGGAGTTTGCCACCACATTTGAAGATATTCTCTTTTGTACCTCTCCACATCTCCTTCCAGCTTGTCCAGCTTACCCGAGTACGGCAGCGAGTTTTTTTTCTCTTTGAGCATATCTCTATAAATAGATACGAAAAAAAGGACTCTTCAGATTATCCACAATAAGCCTATTTATGGATTCATCAAAATCTCAATTCATCACAGACAAAAACAAAACACTGAGTCCGAAGATGCAGATTCCCTTCACGTTTTTCACTCCTGCTCCTTTTATGTTCATAAGCGTTCGGTCAAGATTTTGATCCCTATAAGAATCAGAACAAGAGCTCCTAAAAGTTCAGCCTTTTTACCCGCAATCACACCTATCAATGGCCCTAATTTTGTCCCGACGAATGTCACCGCGAAGGCAATCACCCCTATGACTATTGCAGGATACAGGATCTTCTCTTGGATAGCAGCAAAACTCAAACCTACGGCTAAGGCATCGATACTGGTTGCGATCGAAAACAAAATCAAGGCCACCCCAACAGTCGGATCACCGGACTTTTTTCTCTTCATGCTCTGGTTGCGGAAAGATTCCACCACCATTTTCCCGCCGACAAAAAACAGCAGTCCAAATGCCACCCAATGACCCACATCGCGTATGTAATGCGAGACTTCCTGTCCAGTCAGCCACCCTATCAGAGGCATAAGGAATTGGAAAAACCCGAAGAAAACAGCCAAACGCAAACTCTGGCCAATTTTCAAGCCTCCCGGATGAACGCTCAGCCCGATCGATACGGCAAAGGCATCCATAGCCAATGCCAGAGCAATAGGAATAACCAGAAAAAGATCCATCAGCGGTTTTCTTCCAAATACCCAAGAGCTAGAGCGGTCATCAAAAGCGTAGCCAGGGGAAGAGCCTTTTCATCAATGTCAAACGCCGGGTGGTGATGTGGAAATGTCATCCCGTCCCCCATCCCGAAAAACAAAAACGCCCCCGGAACTTCCTGAAGGAAATAGGCAAAATCTTCCCCTCCCATGACAGGCTCGATTTCTTTCACTTTCCCCTCTCCAAAAATTCCGCTGGCTGTATGTGCCACAAAATCCACCATGCTTTTGTCATTGACGACCGGAGGATACCCCTTCTCGTACAGAAAATCAGCCGTTGCTCCAAAGGCCGCACATGTGGAATCGGTTATTTTCTTCAAACGATTCTCGGACAGCTCTTGCACATCGGCATCAAAGCTCCGGACCGTGCCAGTCAGGACCACTTCCTCAGGGATAATGTTGTAAATCGTGCCTCCTTCGATGGTTCCAAAGGAGACAACGACAGGCTTTAAGGGGTCCACATTCCGGCTGGCGATGCTCTGGATATTGGTGACTAGATGGGAAGCCACGAGGATCGGGTCCACCGTTTGATGCGGCATCGAGCCGTGCCCTCCTTTTCCACGGACACGGATTGTGAATTTATCGGGTTGGGCCATCATGGCACCTCTCACGAGCCCGACATCACCGGTGGCAAGGAGCTGCCAGAGGTGGAGTCCGAAAATGGCGTCCACGCCTTCTAAGGCCCCCTCTTCTATCATGAGTTTTGCGCCTCCGGGAATCCTTTCCTCGGAAGGCTGGAACAGGAATACCACATTTCCCCAAAAGGCATCCTGCCGACGGCAAAGAAGTTCGATCACCCCCATCAGAATAGCCATATGCCCGTCGTGTCCACAGGCATGGGCAGCTCCATGATTTTCAGAAATATACTCTTTATCTCCCTCTTCTTTTAGCGGAAGGGCATCGATATCGGCCCGTAATGCAACCGTTTTTCCTCCTGCCTGCCCTCTCAGTATTCCCCAGAGCCCTGTTTTAGCCATAACCTGAACTGGAATACCATGGTCCTCCAGGAATTTTTTCAACACCCCAGATGTACGGCGTTCTTCAAAGGCTATTTCCGGATGGCGATGGAAATCACGGCGCCAATCGATAAGTTGCCCACCTAAATCCTTCACCTCTTTTTTTAGCTTATTGATCATTTTTATCCCTCATCCCCGCTTGATATCGGCCATTCGGTCATTTTTTTCGACGCAGAGAATGGCTCATGCTTAACTCATTTGATAGCTAGTTTTTTGCGCTTCAGAAGTTTTTGTTTGGAGGCTAACCGCAAGGGTAACAACGCTGTTTAGGACCAGCCCCACAAATCCCGCATTCATTCCGAGGAACGGGTCATGACCACTGACAATAAGTCCCACCACAACAGCGATCCCCACGATCAATCCGCTGAAAACCCCTTTTTTTGTGACACGCCTCCAAAAAAGCCCCAAAACGACTCCCGGAAAAAATTGGCACACACCATCATACCCGAAAATCAACAGATTGACCAGTTCCTCCGGAAAGGCTATGGCACAAACCAGCGCTATGGTCGTTATGACAAGAACCAGAAATCGGGAAAGCCTCATCACAGTCTCCTCGCTGGCTTTCGGATTAAATCCCGCTTTGTACACATTTTTTGAGAGCAGCGTCGAAGCAAATAAAATGAGGATCGAAGCGGGAACCATTGCCGTCACAGCCCCGGCGGCTCCCACAAATCCCAAAAACCAGGACGGATATGTTTTGTTGACCAACTCCAGGAAGGCCATATCTCCGTTTGCCAAACCGGGAATAACCAGAAGAGCCGTGAATCCTACCATGATGATGAGCAGGATGGGGATCTGATAGAGGGGCATGATGATGGCATTTCTCTTTATGATGTTTGCGCTTTTGGCAGAAAAGACTGAGCCGAATACATGGGGCCACATGTAAAATCCCATCCCGGTCAGAAGGAGAGTGGACATCACCCAAATAATACCCATATGGGATGTTGCACCAGGAAGAATAAGGTATTGCGGTTTCTGCTCGATCAGAATGCGGAACATCTTTCCGAATCCCCCAAAATAGATCATCGGCACCCCGATCCCGACCACCAGCACGGCCACGATCATCATGATGTCTTTGACGATGGACACCCAGGCGGTTCCCCGGATTCCGCTGGTATAGACAAAAACACAGGTCAAAACAAAGGAAATGGCGATGGCCAGACGGGAGGGGACAGCCTTGTTGCTGGCTACTTCCACGATCAATCCCAATCCTGTCAGTTGAAGCTGAAGATATGGGATGATGGAAAAAACGCCGATGACGGCCACTACGATCCCTAGAGCACGGCTGTTATACCGAGTGATAAAATAATCCGGCTGGGTGTGGAGGCCGTGTTTTTTCCCCACTTTCCACAGGGCCGGAAGGATGAAAAAGGAGAGGGTGTAGGCCAAGGCACCATAGACCAAAATGTAAAATGTAGGCGCTCCTCTGGAGTAAGCCCACCCGCTGGCTCCGAGAAAGGTGAACGTCGTGTAGATTTCCCCTGCCATTAACAGCCATATGATGACGATCCCGAACCGTCGGCCTCCTACCGTCCAGTTCTCCAGATTCATCTTGACGCGGCGGCCAGCATAGATACCGAGCAGGGAGGAGAACAGAACTGTGCCAAGAATGATGAATAATGCCGCGTTCACCTGTCCTCACCGTCTTCAGGGGGATTGTATTTTTTCTCAAAAAAATAAGCCAAAGCTAAAATGAAAGGCGTTACCATCACCCATGCCAAAAGCCAAAAAAGCAAAAAAGGCAGTCCCAGGATGACCGGTTCGATCCGGTTAACAAATGGAAGCGCAAAAACCATGGTAATGAAGGGAACGGCTCCGAGGATCAGGGCGATTCGCGTCCCTTTTTTCATCCCGACCTCCTCAAGGTCTGCCATTATATCAAAATAAGCCTCTGCCGTCTGTCAGATAAAAACATTATTTGCATAAATTTTGTATTCAGGAAAACCATTGTATAATAGGAATTCATGAAACAGGCTATTGCCCTCAAGGGTGTCCGGGTCCACAATTTGAAAAACATCAATCTGGACATTCCCCTGGATAAACTGATCATAGTCACTGGAGTATCAGGGTCGGGAAAATCCTCTCTGGCCTTTGACACCTTGTACGCCGAAGGCCAGCGCCGTTATATCGAATCCCTCTCTGCTTATGCCCGTCAATTTCTGGAAAGGATGGAGAAACCTGAGGCCGAACTCATCGAAGGGATCCCTCCTGCGATCGCCATTCAGCAAAAAGCCGTCACTAAAAATCCCCGTTCCACCGTGGCCACGGTTACGGAAATCTATGATTTTTTACGCGTGTTATACGCGCGAATCGGCGTAGTTCACTGCCAGAAGTGCGGGCAACCGGTCAAGAGGGATACGATCGACGCTATCGTGGAAAAGCTCAACACTCTCCCTTATCAGACAAAAATCTGGATAACTTTTCCTTGGCCCCTTAAGAAAGGCCTTTCAGATTTGAAGAAAGATGGATATCATCGGATCGTACATCAAAACAAAATTTCTCCTATCGATAAAGTCAAGCAAAAAAAATACCAAACCCTGGAAGTTCTGGTGGACAGGCCAATCCTGGATGAGAAGGAACGGGACCGGCTTGTCGATTCGCTGGAACTTGGGATGAAGATGGGCGACGGGAAGGTCAAAGTTCAGACAGAAAAGGGTCAAATATTCCTCTTTTCGGACAAACTGGAGTGCAAAAAATGCCAACTCCTTTACGAGGAGCCGTTTCCCAATCTCTTCTCGTTCAACAGTCCCCAGGGGGCTTGCCCCAAATGCCATGGGTTCGGGGACATGGCCGTCCTGGATGAGGACAAAGTTATTCCAGATAAAAACAAATCACTCGAGGAAGGAGCCGTCGAACCCTGGACTAAGCCTGTTTCCCGGAGGAGGATGAGAAGGCTGATTTCAGAGGCCCATGAACACGGCATCCCCACAAATGTCCCATTCAAGGACCTGAAAAAAGAATGGCAGACATTGATTATTGAAGGCGATGCCGATTTTCACGGGGTCCAGGACTTTTTCGACCGGCTCCAGCGGAAAAAATACAAGGTGCAGGTGCGGGTTTTTCTCAGCCGCTACCGAAAATATGTTCCCTGCCCCGACTGCCATCAAATGCGGCTCAATCCACAGGCTTTGAGTGTCAAGATCTGCGGACTCAATATCGCCGAAGTCGTCCAAAAAACCGTCAGGCATGCGTCCCAATTTTTCCAAAAACTGCCCCTTACTTCTTTCCAGAAACAGGTGGCGGAAAAATTAATCGCAGAAATCCATAACAGGCTGAAATTTCTGCTGGAGGTCGGGCTGGATTACATCACACTCGACCGGATGACATTTACCCTGAGCGGCGGAGAAGCCCAGAGGATAAACCTGGCCGCAGCCTTGAGCACATCGCTTGTGGGAACGCTTTTTGTGCTGGACGAGCCGAGTATCGGACTCCATGCAAGGGACAACCAGCGTCTGGTTGAGATCCTAAAGGCCTTAAAAGAAATCGGGAACACGGTTCTGGTGGTGGAACATGACCCTGAAATCATTCGATCCGCCGAATATCTTATCGATCTAGGGCCTCGGGCCGGCGAGGCGGGTGGGGAAATCATGTTCGCCGGTCCGCTGACCGATTTTTTTGCATTTTCTGATTCGCTCACAGCGGAATACCTGAAAGGGGAAAAAGAGATAAAACTACCGAAAAAAAGGCGTAAATCCGGATCTTTTATTGCCATCCACGATGCCTATAAGCACAACCTCCGTCATTGCGATATCCAAATTCCTCTGAACGTTTTCACGTGTGTCACAGGAGTTTCCGGATCGGGTAAAAGTACCCTCTTGCATGATGTCCTGTATTTGGGCTGGCGTGGAGAGGCCCACGACGGATTCCGGGAGATCATTGGCAGAGACAATCTGGATAAAATCCTGATGGTCGACCAATCCCCGTTGAGCACATCTCCCCGGTCTATCCCGGCCACGTACACCAAAGCCATGGATGACATCCGACAGGTGTTCAGTCATACGCGGGAAGCCAGAGCGATGGGCTACAGACCAGGACATTTTTCTTTCAATACACCAGGAGGGCGCTGTGAGGGCTGCAAAGGTGCAGGCCAGCAAATCGTGGAGATGCAGTTTCTCTCGGACATCGTTCTGACCTGCGAAGCGTGTAAAGGCCGAAGATTCCAGGACGAAATCCTGGATATCAAATACAAGGGCAAAAACATCCACGATGTTTTGCAAATGAGCATTAAGGAAGCCTGCCGTTTTTTTGATGAACGCCCGAAAATCCGTAAAAAGCTCTTCCCCCTTACTGAAGTGGGACTGGGCTATCTCAGACTGGGACAGCCCACCACAACTCTTTCAGGCGGCGAAGCCCAGCGGATCAAACTGGCATACAACCTCGTACATCAGAAAGCAAAAAGAATCCTGTATCTATTCGATGAACCCACCATCGGCCTTCATCCGGACGACATTTCCATCCTTCTCAAAACTTTCCAGAAACTCGTGGACCACGGGCACACCGTCGTTGTCATCGAACACAATATGGATGTGATCAAATGCGCCGACCACATTATCGACCTGGGGCCCGAGGGCGGAGAAAAAGGAGGCCGTGTGGTGGCCAAAGGCACCCCGGAGCAGATTATCCGGTCAAAAAAATCCCACACCGCCCGCTTCCTCCGCCATCACCTTGCACGGATATGATTCATCAAATGCCGACAAGTTGACATATGGAAGTGGCGATGATAATGTCTCTCTAATAAAGCACGGCTGATGGACACATACGGCTGGATTTCTATTCTCCCCCCCCTTTTGGCCATCTTTTTGGCCATCAAAACAAAACATGTCTATATCTCCCTGGTTCTGGGAGTCTGGTTAGGCTGGACCATCATCCACGGGTGGAACCCTCTAATCGGACTCATCCAAACGATCAACGCCCTGGTTGCTGTGTTCAAAGATGCCGACAATACCCGGGTGGTGTTATTCAGCGCTTTGATCGGCGCCATTATCACTTTCACCCAATATTCGGGGGGAATGAAGGGATTTGTGAATTGGGTGGTCGGAAAAGGGTTGGTCCGGACAAAAAAATCCGCCGGCCTCCTCGCCTGGTTCCTGGGGTTTATCATCTTCATCGAATCCAGTATTTGTGTGCTGGTTGCGGGTGCTGTCTGCCGACCGATTTTCGACCGATTAAAGGTCTCCCGGGAAAAGTTAAGCTATATCCTGGATTCCACCTCTGCTCCAAAGTGCATCCTCATTCCTCTGAATGCCTGGGGAGCCTTTGTCATCGGTCTTCTTGCCACCCAGGGAATGGAAAACCCTGTTCGAATCCTTATTTCCTCGATGTTTTTTAATTTTTACGCCATCGCAGCCCTCATTTTGGTTCTTATTGTTGTGATTTCGCAAAAGGATCTCGGGCCGATGAGAATAGCCGAAAAGCGGGTAAGGGAAGAAAACAAGCTTCTGCGGGACGGAGCAGAGCCCCTGATTGCAGATGATGTGGTGATGATGGAGGAAAAGCCAGGCATCGAACCCCGGGCCATAAACATGATCCTCCCCGTTGCCACGATGGTCCTGTCCATGCCAATCGTCCTGATAATCACAGGAAAAGGAAACCTGATGGAAGGATCAGGCTCCCTGTCTGTCCTCTGGGCGGTTATTCTCGGGCTTCTTTCCGGCGCCATCGCGTACAGATTCCAGAGAATCATGCGGACCAAGGAGATAACAGATATTTTCATGAAGGGGGTGGGAGGCCTCGTTCCCCTGGCCAGTCTGATGATTCTGGCCTTTGCCATCGGCGACACCTGCGACGCCCTGGGTACCGGCCCGTTTGTGGCTCAAGCCGCCAAGGCCGCTCTCAGCCCTGGGATTATTCCGGCTGTGATTTTTGTGATCTCCTGCTTCATTGCGTTCTCCACCGGCACGTCCTGGGGAACATTTGCTATCATGATCCCGATCGCCGTACCCATCATCCGCATCATCGGTCTTCATCCCGGTCTTATCATCGCCGCCGTGCTGGGAGGAGGCGTTTTCGGGGACCACTGTTCTCCGATCTCCGATACCACGATTATCAGCTCGATGGCTGCGGCGACAGACCATATCGACCACGTCCGCACCCAGATCTCCTACGCCCTGATTGCTGCCGGTATCTCGCTTTTCCTGTTCATCATCTTCGGATATGCGCTAGCATAGATTGAATATGCAGCCTGCCAGCATCCGTGTATCGCTGAACAGACAGCCATTGACCGAACTCTCGAAAAGGAGAACATTCTTTATATGAGTGGGATCGGTCATCCCCAGGTTTGCTTTGCCATCCATGAAGATATTGCCATCCATGTGAAGAGCGGCGGGGAATCGCAGGAGTGATTCTCACGACTCGCTCTGGCGTGCCGATGGTTTTGCTTCCTTTGCTTTTTTATCGGGCAGAAGGCCCACGATCTGACGGATTCTGGTATTCAATTGGTCGGCCAGCTCTGTTTTTTCTTTTAGGAGCTTTTTAACGTTTTCTCTTCCCTGTCCCAATCTTTCCCCTTTGTAAGAGTACCACGTGCCGGTTTTTTCGACCAAGCCCACATCTACTCCACAATCTATCAGATCTCCTTCTCTGGATATTCCTACCCCGTATATGATATCGAATTGGGCTTCCCGGAAGGGTGGGGCCATCTTGTTTTTGACAATCTTCACTTTAACTCTGTTGCCGATGACCTGATCCCCATCTTTCAAGGTGGCAATCCGGCGCACATCGATCCTCAACGAGGCGTAGAATTTCAGGGCCCGCCCGCCGGAGGTCGTTTCTGGACTTCCCAGGAAAAATCCGATCTTCTGGCGGATTTGATTGACAAAAACGAAACAGGTTTTTGACCGGCTGACAATGGCGGTGAGCTTTCTCAATGCCTGGGACATCAGGCGGGCCTGGAGTCCCATATGCGCATCTCCCATCTCTCCCTCCAGTTCTGCCTTGGGCACAAGGGCGGCCACAGAATCGACAATGACAACATCCACGGCACCACTGCGCACAAGAACCTCGGCAATTTCCAAGGCCTGTTCACCGTAATCTGGTTGGGAAATCAGCAGGTTATCCACATCCACACCGACACTGGCAGCATAAGGCGGGTCAAGGGCATGTTCGGCATCGATAAAAGCCGCCTGTCCTCCCTGTTTTTGGGCCTCTGCAATGACATGAAGGGCCAGAGTGGACTTTCCAGTTGCCTCCGGTCCAAAGACCTCAACAACCCTACCTCGTGGAAATCCTCCGATGCCCAGACTCATATCAAACGCGATAGATCCTGTCGGGATGGCCGGCACATTCATGGCCGCCTCTTTTTGGCCGAGCTTCATCACAGCCCCTTTGCCGAATTGCTTTTCGATCTGCAGGACGGCCGCCTCGATGGCTCTATCTCTCGATCCTTTTTTTTCTTCGGTGTTGTTTTGTTTCATATCATCCTCCTGGGCCTAATTAGCCTGTACTATTCATAAAAAAATGCCGATGTTTTTTATACTCCAGCAACAGCAGGATTTTATCCTGACATTGCTTAAATAACTTTTCAAGAAAAATCTTTTTATATTCATCGGTTTCGCTGCAGCAATCTCAACTCGTGAATAGCCAGGTAAATCCTTAGCAGGTCACATTTTCTATATCTGAAGGCCAAATAATGACTTCTTTGTATGCGTTCAGCCGGATCAAGAACTGTAGTTGTAAAATCCTTTCCCTGATTTTCGGCCGAGATACCCGGCATCCACCATCTTCCGCAACAGAGGACAGGGCCTGTATTTGGAGTCCTTAAATCCATCGTACAGCACTTCCATAATATGCAGGCAAACATCCAATCCTATCAGATCGGCCAGTTCAAGGGGCCCCATCGGATGGTTCATTCCCAGTTTCATCACGGTATCGATGGCTTCCACACTTCCTACGCCTTCCATCGTTGTATAAACCGCCTCGTTGATCATCGGCAAAAGGATGCGGTTGGCTATAAACCCCGGGTAATCATTGGCTTCCACAGGAACTTTTCCCAGGGCCTCTGTCAAGGATTTCACCCGATCAAATGTCTCCTGGCCGGTAGCAATCCCTTTGATCAATTCCACCAGAGCCATCAAAGGCACAGGATTCATAAAATGCATCCCCATAAACTGGGAGGGGCGACTGGTGAGAGCTGCCAGGCGTGTTATGGAAATGGAGGATGTATTGGAGGTCAGGATGATGCCGGGAGTCAGGATATTATCCAGTTCTTTCAACACTTTGGACTTGACCCCAAAGTCTTCAAAAACCGCCTCCACCGCAAAATCCACATCCTCGAAGTCTGCCAAATCCGTTGTCATTTGGATCCTGCCCAAAATGGTATTTTTGTCGCCCTCTATTTTTCCCTTCTCTATAAGCTTTGACAGGCTTTTCTCCAACCTGGCAAGCGACTTTTTCAGAAAATCTGCAGCCACATCATGAAGAAGGACAGCGTAACCCGCCGTGGCCGCTACCTGGGCAATGCCCGCTCCCATTGTTCCGGCACCAACAACGCCAATTTTTTTTATATCCATCGTTCTGTCCTATTTCACCGCTTCCACAGCCATGGCAATCGCATCTCCACCGCCCAGACAAAGGGAGGCCACACCTTTAGTCAAGCCCCGGTGTTTCAAGGCATATATCAGGGTTGTTTGGATCCGGGCACCCGTGGCCCCGATTGGATGGCCCAGTGCCACTGCTCCTCCGTGCACATTGACCTTCTCCCTGTTCAACCCGAGCTCCCTGAGCAAAACCACAAGCTGTGAGGAAAAGGCCTCGTTTATTTCAAACAGATCCACATCGGCGACTGTCCAGCCCACATTTGCCAGAAGCTTCTCAATGGCTCCCTTAGGGGCATACATAACCATTTTGGGTTCGAGGGCATTGGCCGTGATCGCCAGAATTCGGGCCATCGGAGTCAATCCTTTCTCTTTAACCGCATCAGCGGAGGCCACCACCACGGCAGCAGCTCCATCATTTAAACTAGACGCATTTCCAGCCGTAACTGTCCCATCTTTTTGAAAAACCGGTCGAAGTTTGGCCAATTTTTCTATGGTTGTATCTTTTCGAGGCCCCTCGTCCACAGAAAATAAAATCGGATCTTTTTTTCTCTGAGGAACCTCAACCGGGACAATTTCTTCCTCCAGATAGCCATTTTCGATCGCATGGATGGCTCTCTGGTGACTGCTCGCGGCATAGGCATCCTGCTCATCCCGGCTGGCCCCGAACTTCTCCGCCACGACTTCTCCCGTTATTCCCATATGCTGGTTGTCGAAGGCACACCAGAGCCCATCATAAATCATGGCATCCTTCATTTGGATATCGCCCATTTTGATGCCATTCCGTACGCCCCAGACCATATGGGGAGTTTGACTCATGCTTTCCATCCCCCCGGCCACGACGATTTCATTCTCCTCCAACCAGATAGACTGAGCAGCTAAATGAATAGCTTTCAAACCAGAACCGCATACTTTGTTCACCGCAAAACTGTTTACAGTGGGGGGAATCCCTCCCTTCATCAGGGCTTGTTTGGCAGGCGCCTGTCCCACTCCTGCCGACACCACATTTCCCATGATAACTTCATCGACATCCGCCCCTTCAATACCAGCACGTTTTAATGCCTCCCGAATCGCAATGCCCCCCAATTCTGGGGCTTTCAAATCCCTGATTGTTCCAAGAAAACTGCCGATGGGCGTCCGGGCTGCACCGACGATAAAAACATCCCTCAGTTCACACATGTATTAGTCCTCTCTATATTAGGTTGATACCAAGACTTCTATTATTTATCACAATTAAAAAACACTGTAAACCTGCACTAAGAAAGTCCCGTTATCTTATCATCATCCGTGACATCGATCTTTTCTGCAGATGGTATTTTGGGCAAACCCGGCATGGTCATGATGTCTCCGCAGTAAACGACCACAAAACCTGCGCCGGCGCTCAAAGAGGCATCAGTGACAATGAGCGTGAAATCTTTCGGTCTGCCTAAAGCCTCATCATCACCAGAGAGGGAATACTGGGTTTTGGCGATACACACAGGAAGATTCCCGAATCCTCTTTTCTCTATCCGGTGGATTTTCCGCCTTATTTTTCCTTCCATAGCGACAGATGATGCCCCATATATTCTCTTGGCAACCGTCTCAATTTTTTCCTCAAGGGGAATGTCCAGTTTATACAGAAATTCAAAGGTGTTCTTATCCCCATCAACGGCAGCAAGGACTTCCCTGGCCAGTTCTTCTCCTCCTTCGCTTCCCAGGTTGTAAACCTCTGAGAGGGCCACTCTCGTTTTGTTAGCCTGGCAGAGGCTTTTGACTTTTTCAATCTCGCTGGCTGTGTCAGAGGGAAACCGGTTTAGGGCCACCACGAATGGAACGCCAAAGGTCCGCATGTTTTCGATATGTTTGGCCAGATTTTCAAAACCATTTTCTACCGCTTCAGCATTTTCCTCTGTGATGTGCTCCAATTCGACACCTCCGTGGAACTTTAACGCCCGGATGGTCGCCACCAGCACACAGGCATCGGGAGGAGGTACATGACCGGTTCTGACTACGATGTTAAAAAATTTCTCTGCTCCCAGGTCTGAGCCGAATCCCGACTCTGTGACCACAAAGTCAGACAGACCAAGGCCCAGGCGGGTGGCTATGATCGAATTCGTCCCATGGGCAATGTTGGCAAAAGGACCGCCGTGGATCAGGGCCGGGGTTCCCTCCAAAGTCTGCACAATATTGGGTTTAAGGGCCTCCTTCAACAGGGCGGTCATGGCACCTTCGGCCTTTATCGCACGGGCAAACACAGGCTGACCATCCGGGGAGTATCCGATTAAAATATTCCCGAGCCTTTCTTTCAGGTCGGCCAATCCGTCAGACAGGCAAAATATGGCCATTATCTCGGAGGCTGCGGTGATGTCGAACCCTGTCTCCCGGGCTATTCCCCGCAGCGGTCCGCCAATCCCGACCACAACTTCACGGAGGACACGGTCATCCATGTCCAAAACACGTTTCCAGGTCACACGGCGGCAATCCAAAAGCCCGCAGGATCCGTCAAAATGCAGCCGGTTATCGATCAGCGCAGAGAGAAGATTGTGGGCGGCCGTGATGGCATGAATATCTCCCGTGAAGTGGAGATTTATCTCATCGCTGGGAACAACCTGGGCATACCCACCGCCGGTCGCACCCCCCTTCATCCCAAAAACTGGGCCGAGGGAAGGTTCTCTCAACGCCACGACCGTCTGTTTCCCCAAGCAGTTCAGGGCATCGGCCAGCCCTATGGATGTGGTTGTTTTGCCTTCCCCGGCAGGTGTCGGGCTCATGGCTGTGACCATGATCAATTTCCCTGTTTTATTGTGCTTTTGAGCCACTTCTTCCAGCGAAATTTTTGCCTTGTATTTTCCGTATTTCTCCAGAGATTCGGGTTCAATTCCCATTTTTTGGACTATTTCCTCTATCGGCTTCATGCCTGCTTTTTCCGCAATCTTTCTCTCATCCAACATTTCGACCTCCTCTTTATGAGTTTACCTTTCGCCCGCCCGTTTGACAATTCTTTTCTTCCTCATTCAACCATGTCTCGAGCTGGAGGCTTAAATCCTTCTTTTTAAATCTTGAAAAAGAAACTCGTAATCTTCGATGAGCCCCCGGTCAGCAAAACTGAAATACCGGTTGTTGCCGATGATAATGTGATCCAGCACCTTCAGCTGCATGGTGCCGGCCGCAAACACAAGTTCTCTCGTGATCTCCCTGTCGCTTTCTGAAGGTTCGGGATCGCCCGATGGATGATTGTGGACGAAAATGACCGCAGATGCATTGCATTTGAGGGCATTTTTCAGGATTTCCCGTGGATAAACAACGCTTGTGTCCACCGTCCCTTCAAAAAATGTTTCCTCCTCGATGATTTGATTTTTTGCGTCCAAAAAGATGGCTTTGAACTTTTCCTTCCTGGCACCCCGGAGAGAATGGTACAAATAATCGAACACTTCCCTGGAGGAATGGCAGACCGGTCGGTCCATCATTTTTTCCCGGAGAAAGCGCCGCGAGACCTCCTGCACAAGCCTGATGCCAAAAATGTTCCTGGGCCCGAGACCTTCGACTTCTTGGAGTTCATCTGAGCTCGCCTCCAGCACACGCCTCAGCATCTTGAACTTTCCCATGGTCTGTTTGGCCAATTTTTTGCAATCTCTCCGGGGAGTGCCCAGAGTCAGCAGAAGCTCCACAATCTCATAATCCAAAAACCCTCGGAGGCCACCCATCAAAAATCTCTTTTGCAGCCTCTGGCGGTGCCCCTGAACTTTTTCTTTTTGCCCGCACATTTTTTTCAAGACATGCCTCCTGCCCACGTATACATAGGACGACGAAGTCCAAGAAAATTTCACAAAATCCTTTCACCAGAAGAAAATTAATTTATCTCGTCAACAGAATTTGACAGATAGGCAGAGACGATCCTGACGCCTATGCAACCAGCCCTCATCTCAAAATGTTTCTGTCAAGGCCCATTTTTTATCTTGAACCTAACACTACGTTATGTTGTAAACTATCTATGACAGCTGGTATGACCAGATCGGCCTGCTGAGACCATCACAAAAAACCGAATCAGGTCACAGGCTCTACTCAGCTCAGGATATCGCCCGCCTCCAGCAGATCAAGTCGCTGCAGGAACTGGGATTTGCGCTCAAGGAAATTAAAGAAATCCTGACCCGCCCAGATTTCAAGCCCGAAAAAGCTATCCAGAGGCAGCTGGAGCTCTTGAATGAAAGGATCGCGTCACAGATTAGACTTCGGCATCGACTGGAATCCCTGGCGAGACGTTACTGTACAGCTGAAAACATAAGCATCGAGGAATTTATGGATACAATAAAGGAGATGACACAAATGGAAAAGTATTTCACTCCGGAGCAACTGGAAAAACTCAGGCGGAGGAAAATCAAGCTTGGGGAAAAATCCATCCGCAATGCTGAAACGGAATGGATGGGGCTCTTCAATAGATACAGGGCAGAGATGGAAAAGGGCACCGACCCAGCGGCCGAACCGGTCCAGAAACTCGCCCGCCGCTCTCAGGAGCTGATTGCCGCCTTCACAGGAGAGGATACCGGCATCGAAGAATCTCTCCGCGGCATGTACCAACAGGAAGGCGGGCCCAATGTTATGGCCCAACACGGCATCCACCTCGATCCGCGAGTGTGGGAATATATGGGCCAGGCCATGCAGGCCCTGAAATGGATCAAAGCAAAGAAATAGGTCCTTCTATCTGCCTCTTATTTTTTCTTTTTTGAAACGCGGTCGATGGGTTTTGGGCGCGGCATAAACCTAACGGGATTCTTTTCGAGCATCTCGAGGGCCTTCTCAACGGCCTGCTCCAACTGGGGATCCTGTCCTTTGATCACAAGCTCAGGCGTCATTTCGACTTCGATATCGGGCGCCACACCGATATTTTCAACATCCCAATGGCCTTCGATATTGTAGAAAGCCAGGTTGGGCGAAGATATATACCCCCCGTCGATCAATCCCATTCCTCCGTGGTGGCCGACAAGACCGCCCCACGTCCTTTTCCCTACCAGGGGTCCGATATTCTGGAAGCGGAAATAATAAGGCAGGGCATCGCCTCCTGAGCCGGCGAATTCATTGATGATCATCACCTTTGGTCCGAAGATCTGGGCGGTCGGCGTGGTGAACTCCTGGCCGTCCCGGGTCGCCCAGTAATTCATGAGCGGCCGCGCCATCAGGTCAACGAAATAATCGGCTGCCGAACCGCCACCGTTAAAGCGCTCGTCAATAATCGCTCCCTGTTTGTTCTGCTGGGAAAAGTAGTATCTATTGAAGTTGACATACCCGGAAAAAGACGTATTTGGCAAATAGACGTAAGCCAGCCGTCCGCCGGACATCCTATCCACTTTGCGGCGGTTGTCCTCGATCCAGGCGCGGCTCCGAAGCGATGATTCGCTGCTCACCGGAATAACCGTTACAATCTCTGAACCTCCTTCGGAAGGACTCCTGCTGATCCGCAGGGAGATCTGTTTATTGGCCGTGTTCTCAAAAGCACTGTAGAGATTGATTGGAGGTTTGATCCCCACTCCGTTGACCTCCAGGATATAATCTCCTTCTTTGATCTCGAGTCCGGGCGCTGTCAATGGGGCTCTCAGTCCCGGATTCCAGTTCTCTCCGTTGTAGATTTTTTTGATCCTGTACAATCCGCTATCGATCACAAAATCGGCGCCCAGAAGTCCGCCGGGCACAGAGTTTGTTTTTGGCAAGTCTCCACCACCTGCCCAGGAGTGGCCAATGGTCAGTTCGCCGATCAGGTTGCTCAGAATATAACTCAAGTCCGACCGGTGTGCGACATGTTTGAGGAGGAGCTCATACTTCTTGTACATGGCGTCCCAATCGGCGCCATGCATCTGGACATCATAAAGGAAATCACGGTTGATGCGCCATCCTTCGCGGTAGATCTGTCTCCACTCGGCGGCCGGATCGACCTTCATCTGAAGCTGGGAAGTCTTGATCTTCCCCTCTCCCACTTTAGGTTTGCCGGAAGTCTCGACGATTCCCCACGTGTTCCGGGCCACATACAGCATCTTTTTCCCGTCAGCCGAGATGGAATATCCTGAAACTCCTTTCATAAACAGAGCTTCTTTCCTGGCTTTCAGGTCGTAACGGTGGAGCACGTATCCGGGCTGGTTGGGAATGGGCTCGAGATAGAAAAAGATGTTCTCGCCGGCTGTCTTAAGCCCGCTGTAGCTGCGGAGCGGAATGTTTAAATCCAGGATGCGCTGGTCCAGGCCTTTCAGATCGATTTTTACCTTTGGCTCTTTGTCCTTGCTGGCGGCTATATCTTTTTTGCCTGCATTCTCTTTAGCTTCGGATTTCTCCGCTTCCTTCTTTTCCTCCTCTTTCTTTTTGACTTCTTCTTCGTCACTTTCAGGGAGCAGCGGAGAAGGATCTTCAGAGTTCAGGACTATCAGGTAAACCCCTCTCGTAAATGGCCGCTCATAGGAAGTCATGTCCAGCCAGCCCGTGTTTAAGGCGTAGTTGGTGCTTGCCAAAAAATAGATGTATTTCCCGCTTTTGTCAAAAGCGGGCGAAAGAGCATCCGAGAGACCATCTGTCAGCTGAAATGACCTTTTTTCCTTTAGGGAGTAGGCAAAGATGGCGTGGAGATGGTTTTTCAGGCGCTTGGAGTAAACGATCCACAACGAATCGGGAGACCAGATGTGATCCAGGGAGCGTTCCGGGTGGTCATAGGTGTCTTTATCGATCCTGATGGCTTTTTCTGTCTCTAGATCCATAAACCAGAGATTGAGCCGCTTGTCGGCAAAGGCGACTTTTTTGGAATCAGGAGACCAAACCGCACCGAAATAGAAGGAAGGATTCTCAAGGGAGATGCGGTGAGGGGGACTCATTCCTTTTTGGTCGATAATATTCAACTTGTACTCTCCACTTTCATCGGAGAACCAGGCGATCTTTTCCCCATCTGGCGACCACGAGGGGAATCGATCATTGGCCCCGGAAGTTCTGGTCAGGTTTCTGTAGTCGCCCTTTTCGGCGGGAAGGGTAAAAATATCGCCCCGGGCCGCAAGAACGACTCTTTTACCTGTGGGAGAAATGTCGCCGCTGCTGATCAACTGCGAGACGTTGGCAAAATGGACCCTTCGTCCGGGGAGGTCGCCCTTGACTTCCACACTCAAATGTGACGATTTTCCGGCTTCTGGATCGAAGATGTGGAGAAAACCCGCCTGTTCATAGACTACGACGCCAGCACCGGCACTGGCATTTTTGATGTCGTAATCTTCATGGAACGTAAGCTGCTTGACCTGTTTGCTGCCAAAGCTGTAGGCAAAAAGGTTCATGGTGTGGTTGCGGTCAGAGATAAAATAAATCATGTCATCCATCCACATGGGATCGGTGTCGTTGCTGTTTTCTCGGGGAATTTTTTCGACGCGGTGGTCAGCCAGATCAAAAAGCCAGATTCCCGTTGTCCGGCCCCCGCGGTAGTGACGCCAGGTGCCAAAAGCCTCGGGCAGCCGCACGTAGGCCATGCGCTTTCCGTCGGGGGAAAATACGCCCTTGTTGGCCATGGGCATCGGGAGCGATTGTGGCATACCGCCCTTAACAGAAATGGTCCACAGTTTGTTATATCCGATGGGAGCGGAGATCCTGCCTGAAACAAAGATCACCGCATTTCCGTCCCGTGTCCATCCTCTGACGGTATCCGGGTAGGGGTGGTAAGTCAAACGTTTGGGCTCGCCGCCGGCTGCCGGGATGATAAAAACATCCGTATTGCCGTCATACTGACCCGTAAATGCGACAAACTTCCCGTCAGGCGAAAAAACCGGATATGTTTCCGTCCCGGGAGATGTGGTCAACCGGCGCGCTTCTCCGCCTGAGCGGGGAACAATCCAGATATCGTCGGCATAGACGAAAGCAACTGAACTTGAGCTGACTGTGGGCTGTCTCAACAGGCGTGCTTCTTGCGCCTGTGCAAAACTGCAGAGAATCCATAAAAAAGGAATCAATAAAGATAAAATTCCTGACTTTTTCATTTCGAACCTCCTGTTTGATCTGGCTTTCAAAGTGTTTTATAACTCCTAAATCTCACAATGCTTGAAAGGAAAAAATATTATAAACAAATGGACAAAGTGTCAATTGGAATCGGCGGATTTGGATTGGCTAATCAGCTGCATTTGGGATAGTGGTTTGGTGGTTTTTCATCCAGGTGTTTCTTGGCCGAAAAAAACTGGAGCCGGTACAGTCTGTCCGCTTCTTTCATTTTCAATCGCAAGAAATAGATGATCATAAAAATAGAAATCCACATCCAAGCAACAAATACCCAGATGCCTATTTTCTGTCTGATGCCCTGAGGAGCCCCGGCAATGATTTCTGGCTTGTCTTTATCTTTTGGAATAAACGTCTCTTTTTGTCCCCCTTGCTGTTGAGCAGGGCAGTATAAGGTACCGATCCATGCCAGCACAAACAGCAAGAAAAGTACCGAGAGGAGAAGGGTCCGTCTATTCAAAATCATAACAAACTCCAAATAGACATGATCACAGCATACAGGATAAACACGTAAGCGAGAATAGTTATGATTTTTCCCTTTGTCCGGGCAGGTTTGTTATCGATGAGCGGGAGAGAAAAAAACAGGATTCCCGCAAAAATCAGAAGGAGAACGGCCGCCCTTTCACCGCTTACAAAGAGTGTATGGGCAGGAAATATTTTTAACGTTTGAAACAGGAAAAGAAAATACCACTCCGGTCTTACTCCCTCAGGAGCTGGGGCCATCACATCGGCAGCCTTCTCCAGGGAAGGTGGGAATAATATGGCGATTGTTAAAAGGATCCCGACCAGAAGAAGCCATACAATCATTTCACGGAAGATAAAATTCGGCCAGAAGGGAATTTCTCTCCCCTTTTCCTGTTGAGCCTCTGCTTCGAGAGGAAGGCTCATCCCCTGTTTCTGGACAAGATAAATATGGACCGCCAAAAGGAGGAGCAGCAATACGGGAAGCATACTGACATGGAGACCGAAAAACCTGATCAGGGTATCTCCGGTCACATCTTCCCCGCCCCGCAGCAGTTTGGTCACCCAGGCCCCCACCCAAGGAATACCCTTGGGAATTTCCGTTCCCACCTTGGTTGCGGAAAAGGACAGATCATCCCAGGGAAGAAGATATCCTGTAAATCCGAAGAACAGGGTTATCAACAGAAGGAAGACTCCGGTCATCCAGGTCAATTCCCTGGGTCTTCTGTAGGATTTGGCAATCCATATGCTCAACAGATGGATAAAAACAAAAGCAATCATGAAGGAAGCTGACCAGCTGTGGATAGACCGGATGAGCCACCCCAAGGGAATCTCCGTCATGATCCGGGCAACGCTTGCGTTCGCCATCTCCAGGGTTGGTGTGTAATACAGCACAAGCATGAACCCGGTGACGACTTGTATGGCAAAAAACAAAAGAATGGCACTTCCCGTGTAATACCATACTGTATGCCTGTGAAGGGGAACCGTTTTTTTTGTCAGGAAATCCGTGACCCCGGACAGTCCGATCCGTCCATCCAGCCAGGATTGAAATCCATTTTTCATGACGTTTCCTCCGGGCTTTCTTTCCTGATGATCAAATCTTCACCTGCTATGATATACGTGAGTTTCCGGAGCGGCCTGGGGGGAGGACCGCCGATATTGATACCGTTTTCATCGTACCAGCCATCATGGCAGGCACAAAAAAACTTCCTTTGTCCGTTCAAATAGGTCACGTTGCAGTCCAGGTGTGTACAGACACCGACAAAGGCTAAAAACGTGCCATCATCGTTTTTTTTCACCAGCCCCACTTTGCTGCCCCAGGCAAAGTTTTTAACCGAATTGGGGGGTATATCTTTAAAATCCAAATACGGAAGGATCACTTCATCCGGCTCCTTGTAAGGGGGGAAAACAAACTTCACTATAGGATAAATAAGAGAAGCCAAAAAAGCCCCCAACCATCCCCCGATTAAACCGTTCAAGAATTGCCGGCGGGAGAAAAGCGAATATTTTAGTTTCATCGTTCCAGCCGAAAAAAACGTTTAATTTTTGTCACCACCAATTTCCTTCTCAAGGCTGCGATACCATCGGCCGGCCGGACATCCTTCGGGCAGGCTTCGTTGCACTTGAATACCGTATCACATCCCCACGCACCCGCTTCGGTATTTACCCGGAACCATGTGGCAAAAGGCCTGATGTCTCTGGGATCCCTGACAAAGCGGTAAAGTTTTGCCAGGGCGGCGGGCCCCAGATATCTTTTATCCCTCGAGACAACCGGGCAGGCCGCATAACAGCAACCGCACATAATACAGTTGACAAACTGGAAAATTCGCTCCATATCCTGATCCTCAACGCTGTGACCTTTGGCGGATACCGTTTTTTCCCCATGGAGATAGGGTTCGATTTTTCGAAGAGCTTCCCAGAAGGGATCCATATCGACCACCAAATCCTTTTGGATCTCCAGGCTGGGCAGCGGTTCGATGACAAGCAAAGAGGACCTCAGCGATTCCAGGTTAATGCGGCAGGCCAGGTCAAAATTCCCGTTGATCACCAGCGCACAGGACCCGCATATCGCTTCCCTGCAGCTGTACCGGAAGGAAAGGGTGCAATCCTGTTCGTTCCGGATATCCATCAATGCTTCGAGCACTGACCTTTTTTTCTCGCACGCATAGGAAAAATCTTCAAAGTAGGCATGTTTGTCCTTTTTTGGGTCGAATCTCAAAATACGAAAACGGTATTCCATTTTCCTGTTTAATATTTCCGTTCTTTCGGCTCGTATTTACCGATTTTGACGTTTTTGTAGCTGATTTGGGGGCGGCTGTCTTTCAAAGTGATCAGCGTGTGTTTTAGCCATTCCATGTCATTCCGTTCGGGAAAATCGAGCCGGAAATGAGATCCGCGTGTCTCCTCCCGGTTCAACCCTCCCAGAGTGATCACTTCAGCCAGGTCCAGCATGGAAGCAAACTCGATGATATTCACCAATTCCTGGCTGTACCTGAGGCAATCGCCTGAAATGTAAGCCTTTTTGTAATCATCCCTTACCATCGATATCTCCTTCAGGGCTGAAGCCAATTCCTTTCTGTTGCGGAAGATGCCGACTCTGTCGCTCATGATGTTTTTCAAACGATCCAGAAGGCGATGGACCTTTATTCCGGAATCCCGGGCACGCCATGAATCTATCCGGTTTTTCAAATTCAGCGCTTCATCCATAAGATTTTTTTCGGCGTTTTTGCACTCCTCCATCTGTCCAATCCGCCTGGAAGCTTCCTCACCCGCAACTTTGCCGAACACAACCGTATCCAGAAGCGAGTTTCCCCCCAGCCGGTTAGCCCCGTGCACACTCACACATGCACACTCCCCGGCTGCATAAAAGCCTGTCACACTAGAGGCACAGGTTTCATCGACATCGATCCCTCCCATCGAATAATGCTGCGCCGGCTGAATCGGAATCGGGGAATCGATCGGATCCAAGGAGGCAAAATTGAGGCAGATCTCACGAATGCCGGGAAGTCTTTTTTTTATTGTTTCAGCCCCGATATGCCTGAGGTCCAGATGCACATATTCGCCTTCGTATCCCCGTCCTTCCTCCACTTCAGTCTGGATGGCTCGGGCCACGATATCCCGCGGAGCAAGCTCCATGGCCGTCGGCGCATAATCTGCCATGAACCGCTTTCCTCGATTGTTGACGAGATACCCCCCCTCCCCGCGAGCTCCTTCGGTAATCAAGATATTCTTCCCCAAAAGAGTTGTCGGATGAAACTGGACAAACTCTAAGTCTTTAAGCGGCACTCCGGCCTGATAGGCTATTCCGATTCCGCTGCCGTGATTGATGAAGGCATTGGTTGTCTTCAGATAAACCCGGCCGTAACCTCCTGTGGCAAATATCACGGCCCGGGCTTTGACAGGAATAATCTCCCCGGAAGCGAGGTCATAAATCACAACCCCTGCGCATTTTCCATTATCCACAACAAGTTTTGTGACAAACCACTCGTTATAAAATTTGATGTTTTTCCTTATGGAATGCTCGTAAAGCGTGTGCAGAATGACAAGTCCAGTCCGGTCCGCTGCATAACACGTTCTAGGAAATCCGGCTCCGCCAAAAGGCCTCTGGGCGATGACTCCGCCAGTAGACCGGCTGAACGGCACGCCCAAGGCATCCAACTGGTAAATAGCCGGAGCGGCCATCTGGCACATCAGTTCAGCCGAATTCTGGTCGGCAAGATAGTCGCTCCCCTTTATTGTATCAAACGCATGTTTTTCCCATGTGTCCTCTTTAGCATCGGGATTATTCCCCAAAGGCGCGTTGATGCCCCCCTGGGCTGCAACGGAATGAGAACGCAAAGGATGGACTTTGGACACCACAGCCACTGAAAGCTTGGGATCGCTGTTGAGGGCAGCCGACAGGCCGGCCAGCCCGCCTCCAACCACAAGGATGTCATGATAAATCATTCAATACTTCCTGGTGAAATAAATCAATAGAAGGGCTGCACTCAAAACAAAACCAAGAAGTGTAAAGATCCAAAAAAGCAGCTTTTCTTTCCTGACGCCCAAGTCCATGATGACCGTTCTCAATCCGTAGCAGGCATGAAAGACGACGGACACAATTAGGAGGGTATCGACAAGCGGATTGGTATGAAGGACAAGAGCCCAATCCGGTTTTTGATCCTTGGTCATTAAAAAAAACGATGTGAAAAACTTGATCCCCAACAAAAGCATAAGAAACAGCCCTGAGACGCGGTGAAAAATCCAAACAAACATGGAAAACACTCCTTATTCTGGAGGATATATTACATTAAAGTCTGCCCCTCTTGTCAAGAAATAGGAAACAATTCGCGGACGTCTTGAATTCCTTCACAGCATAGGGAAACGATTTGTCATTATTGAGGACTCACGCCAAAAAAAATCCATTCTTCTTTTGAGGGAAGAAAAGCAGAGGTTTTGCGTCTAAATTTTAAAGGTTGTAAAAGTTTATTCCGGATGGAGGAAAAAATGAAAAAAGTTTATTCCGTATTTGTGATGTTTACCCTTCTTCTGCTTCCTATGCTTTTGAGCGCCCAGGATGTCAACGTAACCGGGGATTGGGAAATGACCACACAGTCTCCCCGCGGCGAGAGGACCTCGGACGTCCATTTTGTACAAGAGGGCGAAAAACTGACCGTGACCATGCAACTCATGAGAGAAGAGGTGACAGCGGAAGGCACGGTGAAAGGAAACAAGATCGAATGGTCAGTAACTAGAAGCACGCAAAGAGGAGAATTCACTATTTCCTACAGCGGAACCGTCGAAGGCGACACGATGTCGGGCGAAGCCCAAATGGGAGATTTTGGCTCCATGGAGTGGACGGCTAAAAAGAAATAATTTTGGCATAAAGATATTTTTAAAATTCTTTAGTTTAAAATACTAGGAGTTTATCCGCTCAAACTTAGTTCTTTCCCTTCCTAAAAGTCCGTCCATCGCTTAAAATAGAAAAAGGAAGATTTTCGTCTATCCTCCGTCTAAAGGGTGTACGGAGGACAAAAAGAGATGGATTTTTATGGAAGAAAACCGACTGGTCGAACAGAGCAAGCAGGGAGACGAAGAAGCTTTCGGAGTCCTTGTCAAAAGATACAAAACAAAGGTGTTTAACTTGGCTTACAGTTTCACAAGGAATCGAGAAACCGCCGATGATCTCGCACAGGAAGTCTTCATCAAGGTGTATTATGCGCTGGAAAAGTTCAAGTTCAAATCGGGTTTCGGAACATGGCTCTACCGGATCGCCGTCAACCACTTCAAAGACCACCTGCGAAAACATGCAAAGGAACGGCTCATCTCCATTGATGGGCAGGGCAGAGAACCTTCCTCACCGGATGATGAGATTCAAAAAAAGGAAAGAACCCAGGAAGCAGCCGACAGAAAAAAGCTCCTGTACCTGGCCTTGCGATCCCTGCCTGAAAAACATCAGATCATTTTGACCCTGAGAGATATTCAGGGACATTCTTATGAAGAAATCGCGAACATTCTGAAGCTTTCCCCCGGAACGGTGGATTCGCGCCTGCACAGGGCCAGAAAAACGCTCAGAAAAAAGATCGCACCTTTCTTATCCCAGGAAGGAGGCAACCATGAAATGTAAAAGAGCAGAAACATTTCTTTCTAAGTCTTTGGATGGTCTTTTAACGGGCGAGGAAAAGGATGCGCTTGAAGAACACCTCGAAGGCTGCTCTTCCTGCAAGAAAAAAAGGGATGATTACGTTATCATCGCCGAAACCTTGGGGAGAGATGATTTTCCTGAAGTCCAACCCTATTTTTGGGAACGCTTACAACCTCGGCTGAAAGAGGGCAAAACATACGCTTTCTGGTCCATATGGAAACGATGGAGCCTTCGGGCCGTGCCCCTTTCCATCATTGCCGTCGTCATGCTTGCCCTCGGGTTTGCCATTTTCCTTCCCCATCCAACCAACGAGCTGAGCCAGACAGGAGACCTCCTTCTCCGTGATAATCCCCCTCTTCCCGAAACAGTAACGCTGCTCGAAGCAGAAACCGGAGAAAACAAAAGCATGCAGCTCATATTCATGGCCATGGAAGAAAAGCCTGATTTGAGGAGATACTTCCCATGAAAAACGGAAATAAATTCTGGATCGTTTTCTCTTTTATCATTGTTTTTGCCGCGGGCGTAATCGCCGGCATTCTCATTGACACCAATTTTCTCAGCAAAAAGCCACAGAGAAATACAGAAAGACGGAGTTCAGTCAAGTTTCCAACTTTAGATATGATGGCCGAAGAGCTCGGACTCTCCGCAGAGCAGCAGGAACAACTCCGTGAAATTTTCAAGAATAACGAGGAAAGGTTGAAAGCCTATCGAAGCCAAATCCACGATCATTACAGGACCCTGAGGACTCAGCTCAAACAGGAAATAGACAGCGTCTTTTCTGCAGAACAAAAGGCCAAATTTGAGGCTATGATCGAGAAATACTTATCTGAAAGAAAAAGACAATCGGAGGGAAGAAAGAGGAAACCCAGAAATGACACCAACAACAAGGGAGAAAGAAGATGAATAAAAAAGTAGTCATCGGGATCGTCGTCCTTGTCGTAGCCGCAGGGATCGTGTTCGGATTCACGTATTTCAAACGAAACAACAACAGCGGATTGCAGTATGAAAAAACCGCTGTCGACAAAGGAACCGTTACAGCCATTGTGGACACCACAGGAACACTGAATCCTGTAACCATTGTGGATATCGGAAGCCAAGTATCTGGAAAGATAGAAAACATTTATGTGGATTTTAACTCTCAGGTCAAGTCTGGCCAGGTTTTAGCCAAACTGGAGCAACTGAATTTTCAGACAAAAGTTCAACAGAATGAAGCGAATTTTTCGAGCTCAAAAGCTGCTCTCGAAAAGTCAAAAGTTACTCTGGAAAATTCTCGAAAAAAGTACGAACGGTCCAAAAGCCTATTTGAAAAAGAGCTGCTTTCCTACGAAGAATACGAAACAGCCGAGACACAATACTTCAGCGCCAAAGCCGACCTTCAATCAGCAGAGGCGCGGCTGGAGCAGGCCCAAGCCCAACTGGATACGAGCAAAGTGGACCTGACCTACACCATCATCAAATCCCCGATCGATGGGGTGGTGATCAACAGAAACGTTAATGCTGGTCAAACAGTCGCAGCCAGCTTCCAGGCCCCTGTTCTTTTTCAAGTTGCCAATGATCTGACTAAGATGCAGGTGGAATGCAGTGTGGACGAGGCGGATATCGGCAGGGTCAAAGAGGGTCAGACAGCCCGGTTCACTGTGGATGCCTTTCCGGATGAAAACTTCACTGGTATCGTCAAACAGGTGAGATATTCTCCCGAAGTCATCCAGAACGTTGTCACTTACACCACTATCGTCGATGTCAAAAACCTGGAGATGAAACTTCGCCCAGGGATGACTGCCACCATATCCATCGTAGTGGGCGAAGCAAAAAATGCCCTTCGTGTGCCCAACTCCGCACTTCGTTTCCAGCCATCCCCAGAGGTAATGCAGGCACTCTTCGAAGAGATGCGCAGGAAAATGCAGGCCAGAAGAGGACAAACATCCCAAGCCGATGGGTCATCAGAGAAAAGAAGGCCTCAGGGCAACTTCCAGATGGGACAGGGCTCGGGCAGGATGGGATCCCGGCTGCGGGACAGAGCTCGGGTATGGATACAGGATGAAACCGGAAAACTCAAGATGGTTTCCATACGGACAGGTGTTACGGATAACACATATACAGAAATCACAGGAGGAGATTTAAAAGAAGGACAGGAAGTCATAACTGGGGAGAACGCCCAATCTGCCTCCTCCAACCGATCTTCGAACAGCCTGAGACGAGGCATGATGTTCATGAGGTGATAAGTTCCATCGATCGCATCATCAACAAAGGATTCGCAAATGGAAAACAATAATCTTATCAACCTGGATCATATCGAGAGGATCTACAATGTTGGCGAAACACAGGTCAAAGCCCTGAAAGGGATTTCTCAGTCTATCCAGAAAGGGGAACTTTTGGCCATCATGGGTCCTTCGGGTTCGGGAAAGTCCACGCTGATGAACATCATCGGCTGTCTGGACCGGCCCACGGCAGGAACATATTTACTCGAGGGTCATGAGGTGTCTAAAATGAACAAAAACGAACTGGCCCGGATCCGGAACAAGAGAATCGGATTTGTGTTCCAAAACTTCAACCTGCTTTCCCGAACCACCGCGTTGGAAAACACAGAACTTCCCCTGCTGTATTCCGATGTTCCGAGCAAAAAATCAAAAGAACTGGCGTTTAAAGCCCTGGCTCAGGTGGGATTGGAGGGCCGGGAACTGCACAAGACCAACCAGCTCTCCGGGGGAGAAATGCAAAGAGTGGCCATCGCCAGAGCTCTGGTTAACAGCCCTTCTCTTCTTCTCGCAGACGAACCGACCGGAAACCTGGACACCAAAACCGGGAACGATATCATGGCCGTCCTCACTAAACTCAAC
The DNA here is from genome assembly GCA_964580235.1 of uncultured Eubacteriales bacterium. Classification (GTDB taxonomy): domain Bacteria; phylum Acidobacteriota; class Aminicenantia; order Aminicenantales; family Aminicenantaceae. The sequence continues at coordinate 37,898 of CAZOJY010000001.1, forward strand.
AAGGACAACAATATTACAATCGTGCTGGTCACACACGATCCTGAAGTTGCCGAAATAGCGAGGAAAACGATTTATCTCAGAGACGGTCTAATCGAAAAAGTTGGAATAAACGGAAAGTAAACAAATGAATATCATCAAAACATCAAAAGTCGCCCTACGAGCACTGAACCGCAACAAAATGCGGTCGTTTTTAACGGCTCTGGGCATCATCATCGGCGTCGGTGCCGTGATTGCAATGGTCAGCATCGGCCAGGGCGCCAAAATGGAAGTAGAACAGCGTTTCGAGGCCATGGGAACAAACCTCCTGACTGTCCGTCCGGGCAGCCGATCCTACATGGGAAGGCACGGTGGAGGAGGATCATACACCAACCTAAAGCAGGCCGATGCTCAAGCCATCCTCGAAAACTGCAGTGCCGTGAAGTATATTTCCCCGAGTGTGAACGGCAGGGCCCAGGTGGTCTACCAAAACAAGAACTGGAACACGTCCATCTACGGCGTCGGGGAAAACTATCCAGAAATACGGAACTGGCCGACAGAGGAAGGCAGCTTTTTCACTGCAAGCCAGGTCCGGTCTTCTCAAAAGGTCGCGGTTTTAGGAACCGAGGTAAGCCAAAATCTTTTCGAAGGCGCAGACCCAATCGGACAGGTCATCCGGATCAACAAGAATCCGTTCCGCGTGCTGGGCGTTCTGAAATCAAAAGGTGAAAGCGGGGGATTTTTCAACAGAGACGACATGATCGCAATCCCCTATACGACAGCCCAAAAAAGACTTCTGGGCATCGACCACATCCAGTCCGTCGATGTCTCAGCCGTATCTGCCACACGAACCAACGAAGCCAGGTCACAGATCGAAGAACTGCTTAGGATCCGGCACAAAATCGCTCCTGGGGCTGAGGATGACTTCAACGTCCGTGACATGGCCGACATCGCGGAGAGCGCTTCGGAAGCCACCCAGATCCTTACCATTCTCCTTGGAGGGATTGCCTCAATTTCTCTGCTCGTGGGGGGGATCGGGATCATGAATATCATGCTGGTGTCTGTGACCGAACGCATCCGGGAGATCGGCATCCGCATGTCGGTCGGGGCCCGAGAAAGGGACATTCTGCTGCAGTTCCTGACTGAGGCTATCGTGTTGAGCGTGCTGGGAGGCTTTTTAGGGGTTGTCCTGGGCATTGGAAGCTCTAAGCTGATCTCTCACTTTGCCAACCAGAAAACGCTCGTATCCTTTGGAGCCAGCGTTTTGGCATTCGTTTTTTCAGGATCTGTCGGGATATTTTTCGGGTTCTACCCGGCGCGCAAAGCATCCAAACTGGATCCAATCGAGGCCCTTCGATATGAATAACGCAAAATGAATACAGGAAGCATCTTCAAACCCATGATACTTAAGTGGTCAGGTGAATTGAAACGTCAGCCGACCGCTTTTATAACTATCACAGAAATAGAGATGCTAACACGAACACAAATGAAGTTGACATATATAGAGAAATAATGGGATATTGGAACACTTTCCCGACTTTTTCCGTATTAGTATCCGTAGTTAACAGTGAGGAGGTCTAACATGTGGAAAAAAACACTTGGAATTCTTTTGATTTTTGCGCTCGCAGCATTTTTGCCGGCCCAACAGCAGGAATCATCCATCCATCTCTCCCTCGAGGACTGCATTGTCAAAGCCATGAAGTATAACCTTGGCGTGGCTATCAATGTTTTAACTCCAGAAAATAGAACGTATGCCCTCAGAATGGCGAATGAAAAATTCCTGCCATCCTTTTCTGTCAATTTCTTTCTAGCCGATCAACAACAGGCTTCTTACTCCTTCCTCGATGCAGCCGATACATTGCTCACACGACAAAACCAGTACGGCTTGGATTTCACACAGCAAATTCCATTCGGGGGAAATTTCACTTTTTCACTTTCCAACAGCAAATACGACACAAACCGAACAGGAACAACCATCAATCCCAGCTACAGAAGCACGCTGAGGTTTGATTTTACCCAGCCCCTGCTTAAAAATTTTGGCCTCAATATTTCCCAAAGAGAAATAATCGTGGCAAAAAACAATCTGAGCATTTCCGAAAAAGATCTTCAGAGATCCCTCCAGGATACCATCTACAGTGTGGAGGAAGCGTACTGGAATCTTGTCGCCAGCATCGAAAACCTCAAAGTGAGGCAGCAGTCCCTGAAATTAGCCCAGGATTTCCTGGAACGACAGAAAAGAGCCGTGGAAGTCGGAACCGAAGCCCCGATCGAAATTCTGTCTGCCCGGTCAGAGGTTGCCACGAGGGAAGCGGATATTCTGGCAGCCGAAGCCGATGTGAAAAACAGAGAAGACGCTCTGAAACTCATTCTCAACCTCGCGGCCGAAGACCCCAATTCCGAGTTCAGCAGGATTATTCCTCAGGAAATGCCGGAATTCGCAAAAAAAGAAATCAGCCTGGATCAAGCCTTTGCCGCGGCCATTCAAAACCGGCCTGACCTGGAGTCCAGACGCATCGGCCTCAAAAACAGCGAAATCAACCTGAACTATGCCAAAAACCAGCAGCTTCCGGGCCTCAATCTTTCAGCATCCTACTGGAGCCCGGGAGTGTCCGGAACACAGATTATATATGGGAATCGTACGCCACAGAATCCATTCGGTGAAAAGATCGCGGAAATTCCAGGCGGTATTGCAGATGCTTTCAAGGACACGTTCGGATTCAGATATAGGAATTGGTCAATCAGGCTGACTCTGGACCTTCCTCTAAACACAATTGTTTCACGGGCCAGCCTTGCTCAGGCAAGAGTGGACCTGCAGCAAGCCACCCTGCAGCTCAAACAGCAGGAGCAGAACATCTACCTGGAAATCAAGCAGGCCGTCAGGGCAGTGGAAACCAATTACAAGCGGGTCGAGGCCTACAAGGTCGCCAGAGAACTCAGGCAGCAGCAGTTGGATGCAGAAGTCGAAAAACTCAAGGTCGGGCTGACAACCCCCTACTTTGTCCTGGCGTCTCAGAGAGACCTGGCCACCGCCCAGACAACAGAACTCCAGGCGATCATCGATTACAATCTTTCTCTGGCAAATTTGAGCAGAGCGATGGGAATCAGCCTGGAGGAAAAAAACATCTCGATGGTGGATGTTTACAACAAATGATCTCTAAAAATAATGAAATGGAGCATAATATATAGATTAATTCATTCTTTTAGTCACTGCACCCGGTCGGATTATAAATGCCAAAGAAAAAGTTTACATATCTCCAAATCATCCTGGTAGTCCTGCTTTTTTTAAGCGCTTTTTCTCATGCCGATGACAACGGAGGAAACTATACGGTCAGAGCCCAAAAATTTGACTCTTCCCCAAAAATCGACGGCAGGCTGGAAAACCCGCTATGGGAACGAGGGGTCATCATCGATAATTTCACCCAGTATGAACCCCAAGAAGGATCGGAACCCACCGAAAAAACGGTCGCGTACATCGGTTACGACAGGAAAAACCTGTACATTGCTGTGCGGGCTTACGATTCCGATCCTGACGCGGTTCGGGCTTGTCTGACAAAAAGAGACAGCGTATACGGCGACGATGTTATCACTGTTTACCTCGACACTTTTAACGATAAAAAGCGGGCGTTCGTCTTCCAGGTCAATCCCTGCGGTGTCCAGGTGGACGGTATCTATACCGAGACAAGACGGCGGGGCAGAGGTCGAGGAGGAGGCGGTTTCTTCGGGTTCGACAGAAACTACGACACTTTTTTCCTCACCGATGCCACAATCGATGAGGAGGGCTATACCGTGGAAATAGCTATCCCGTTTAAAAGCCTCCGGTTTCCAAACAAGCCAAATCAGGTATGGGGACTCCAGATCATGCGGAACATCCGAAGAAAAAACGAGGAAATCTACTGGCATCCCCGGTCCAGGGATGTAAACGGTTTTCTCATTCAGGCAGGAATCCTGGAGGTCCAGGGACAGATCGAAAAAGGAAAAAACTTCGAGATCATGCCCGTGCTGACAGGGATGAAAGCCATGGACAGCAAACTTGATCCGGACCCCGGAATAAACCTAAAATACGGCATCACATCAGACCTGACTGCTGATGTCACCATTAACCCGGACTTCAGTCAGATCGAAGCGGATATGCCCCAGATCGATGTCAACCAGAGGTACGCCTTGTACTACCCGGAAAAACGGCCGTTTTTTCTTGAGGGGAAGGACTTTTTCGATACGCCGTTCGAACTGGTGTACACGCGGAATATCGTGAATCCGTTCTGGGGAACCAAGCTCACAGGAAAAGTGGGAAAAATCACGATGGGTTTCATGAGCGCCTATGATGAGACGCCCCCAGAAATCGACAATCCATGGGAGGAGGATCCCGACATCGAAGGCTATAGAGGGCTGATCAATGTCTTCCGGCTCAAGCAGGATCTGTATTCCGAGTCCCACATCGGATTCATGCTGACAGACAAGGAAATGGGCCCTTCCTGGAAGAATGTTTCCAAAAACTACAACCGGTTGGCGGGATTCGACGGCCACTTTAAATTCGGGGATTATTACCGGCTTTCCTTCCAAATCGTGGGTTCTCAAACAAAGTGGGGAAGCGAGAAAACGGGAATCGTTCCGGCCGCTTCCTTCAATTTCAGCCGGAGAGCGCGCCACCTGACATTCTCGCTTGACTACAACCAGATCCCCGAGGACTTTGAGGCTTCCCTGGGATTTTTCCGCCGGAAAGATATCCGCTCCCTCAGCACACGCGTAGGTTATGCCTTTCTTCCGATGAACGACTACATTGTAGACATTCGGCCATCGCTCGAGTATCGAAGAATATATGATTTCAGCAACACCCTGACTGACGAGGAAGTCCGGCTGGGTTTTTTCATCACCGGATGGAGAGGGTCCTTTCTCTACGGCGGATACACCGTCAACATGGAACAGTATGGCGGAATCGATTTCCATAAAAAATCTTTCCGGGCGAGCATCCGGTCCGAACCCCTCGCCTGGCTGAACGGAAGCTTCAATTTTTCCTTCGGAGACTCGATCTACTACGGTGAAAATCCCTATCTGGGATACAAAACGTCTTTTGGTTTCACATTGACCTTTAAGCCCCTGACAAACCTCCGCGCCTTCTACACCTTTCGCAACGACAATTTTTATGAAAACAGGGGCGGAGAAAGGGTGTACAAAATCAACATCATCAGCCAGCGCATCTCCTACCAGCTCTCCCGCCAACTTTCCGTAAGGCTGATCACGGATTACAACGATTATTACAAGGACATTTACTCCAGCCTTCTTTTCAGCTATGAACTCCGGCCGGGCACGGTCTTTTATTTCGGGATCGACGACAATCAGGAACAGGACGACTCGGGTATCTACAAGGTGGAGGGCCGGTTCGTCTTCGTCAAATTCTCTTACTGGTGGAGAATCTGACCATCTTGACCAAATTTTTTGGCTTCTGAAAAATTTTCACAGATTGGAAAAGCTATCCTTATTCGAAAAAAATTTCCTTTTTTTCCCAAAAATGCGCTAGAATAGAGGGCAAATGAAAATTTACAGAGGCATGGTTTTCTTTTTCTTACTGTTCATGCTCTCTTTTCCCGCCTGGACCACCGAGAAAAAAGAATTCAGCCTGCCTGAAATTATCGACCTCGCACTGGAAAACAATCCTCTCCTGTCTGCCAAAAAAAACGAGGTCAAAGCCAGGGAGGCTTCCTATGAGGCGGCCAAACGCCTCTCCAACCCAGAGCTGGAATTCAGCGTAGGAAGAGGAAAATCCTGGGACGAAGACATCCAAAGGAATACCGGAGGCATTTTGCTCAGCCAGTATTTAGAAAATCCTTTCAAACGCCATTACCGGATCCAGGTGTACGCGAAGGATTGGGAAGCCGCCGAATTCAGTCACACAATTCTCGCCCTTGACGTAACGTTCATGATAAAAAATTTTTATTATGACATCCTTCGCCAAAAATCCAGGCAGGAATTGGCCCGGAAAACTCTTGATTCTGTAAAAAAAATCCACCGGTTGATAGAAAAGCGGGCTAAATTGGGCGAGATCAAGGAATTAGAAGCCATCAAACTATACGTGGAATCGCTCAAAGCACAAAAGGAACTGAACCAGGTCCAAACCGCGCTCATCCTGGCCAAGGAGAAATTGAACCAATATCTGGGAAATATTCTCCCCCCCGATTTTTCAACGATCGGAAGACAACTGTATAAAAAAACAAACATCGATGAGAACTCCATCCTGAAAATAGCTCTCCAGGTCCACCCCAGAATCAAAGAAAAAGAAGCCAGAATTGAACAGGCCAACAGCAATTGGAGTTATGTCAAATGGCAGAGGTTCCCGGATTTTAAGCTTTCCGGATTCAGTCAAAAGGAGATTGACGGCCGGAACACCGGGATCGGGATATCCCTGGACATTCCTCTCTGGAATTTCAAATCCAAGGAAATTCGAGAGGCTGAAATGCTTACCCGGATGGAAGAAGAAGAGCTGAGGGCGCTGCAGATAGAAATTTCCACAGAAATCAAATCCAGGATCAGTCAGTTGAGGCTGTCAGAACAGAGCCTTCAGATTTTCCATCAAGGCCTTCTCGAACAGGCCGAGGAAAGCCTCAAAATTGCAGAAATCAGTTATACCCAGGGAGAAATATCCCTCATCGATTACCTCGATTCCCAACGAACCTACTTCCACATCCTGAATGATTATCAAGATTCTTTGTATCAATGGAATGCCGACAAAGCGGCTCTTGAAAGAGCCATCGGAGAAGAGATAAAATGAAAAAATATTTTTTGTTTCTCGCCATTCTCGTTTTTGCCTTCTGCGGAAACGGAGAAAGAAACTCCCCCGGAGAGTCTGCCGCACATCGGGAGGAACAAACACATAAGGAAGGAAGCCAGGATACCGAAAAAATGGTTTCAGAAGAACCGGAGGATCATGAACATCCCGAGCTTCATCTAAGCCCTGATAAACAAAAGGAATGGGGCATCATCCTCGGAAATGTTGCCAGGCAGAGCGTCTCCTCAACGCTCGATCTTCCGGGAATTTTAACGGTTAACCAGAACCGAACCGCCTACATATCATCCTATGTCCGGGGAAAAGTGATCGCCCACTCAGCGGACCTAGGAGATAGAATACACATGGGTCAGTCCCTTGTCACGATAAATTCTCCTGCATTTGCTCAGGCACAGGCAGACTTTTTGCGCGCCAGAGCAAAATATCTGCTCAGCCAAAAAGAATTTGAACGGGCTAAAATGCTTCGAACAGAAAAAGCCATCGAGGAAAAAGAATACCTGAGGCGGGAAGCCGAACATGAAAAACTTGCGACTGAATACGGGGCCCTGGGTTCAGCGCTTCATTCCTATGGAATAACTCATGATCAAATCGATGATCTCATTAAAAAATGCAAGTCAATGGAAGACATGGAATACAAATGTGAAATCGCCGATCCGAATCTACCGATCCTGTCTCCGCTGTCCGGAACCATAATCTTCCGGGATGTGGTGAGAGGCGAACATGTCGAACCCGATAAAATCCTTTATACCGTATCTGACCTCGGCACTCTCTGGGCAATCTTGGATGTTTACGAAAAAGATCTCCCAGAAATACACAAAGACAGTGAGGTCACAATCACGACTTCCATTTATTCGGGGAAACATTTCTCCGGGAAAATCACGACCATCAGCGACCTCATCGATGAGAAGCTCCGGACCATCAAAATCCGGGTGGAAGTTGACAACCACGAAGGATTGCTCAAACCCAACATGTACATCCAGGGAACCATCAAAAATCCTGCGGGACAAAAAAACATCCTGGCCGTTCCTGAAGAAGCCATACAAAATTTGGACGGTGAAAAAGTCGTTTTTATTTGCGAAGAAGGGGATATTTTTGCGGTCAGGCATCTTAAGCTGGGAAATAAAGTCGGCAATAACAGGATCGTCGCTCAGGGGATCTCAGAAGGCGACAACATCGTCATAAAAGGGGCATTTTATCTCAAGGCAGAACTTTCCAAGGCGACTTTTGGACATGCCCATGTGCACTAATTTTTATCAAGACAAATACACTTCAAAATGATACAAAAAATCATCAATTTCTCACTCAAACAGAGGCCTTTCATTGCCCTGGCTACGATAGTCCTGGCTTTTCTGGGATTTTTCGCTTTTAACAGACTCCCGATAGATGTGTTTCCCGATCCCTCCCCCCCTCTAGTCCAGATCTACACAGAGGCCCACGGTATGGCCCCTGAAGAAGTCGAAAGATTGATTTCTTACCCGATTGAATCTGCAATGTTCGGCTTGCCTCGGATAAAGAACATTCGTTCTACTTCAACCTTTGCCCTTTCCATCGTCAATGTCTATTTCGAAGATAAAACCGATATCTACTGGGCTCGCCAACTCGTCTCCCAACGCCTTCAGGAAGCCAGGGAAAACATTCCAGAACAAGCTCACAACCCAGTTCTAGGCCCGATCGCCACCGGACTGGGATTGGTTTATCTGTATTATCTTGAAGGCACAGGATATTCCGCAATTGAACTCAGAACTATCCAAGATTGGCTTATCAAATACGAGCTCAAATCCGTGCCTGAGGTCTCTCAAGTTTTGAGCATAGGAGGGGATGTCAAGCAATTTCAGATCCTCATCAGTCCATATTCTCTCCTCAAGTATAACCTGTCGATATCCAATCTGATTGATAAAGTGAAGGAGAACAACCAGAATGTCGGCGCAAGCTTCATAACCAAAGGTGAAGAAGAATATATCGTCCGAAGTGTTGGCCTGATCCAAACAAAAGAGGATCTGGAAAACACTGTGGTGACCAATTATCAAGGAACTCCTGTTTACCTCCGAGATATCGCGGATGTCAAAATACTCCCGGCAATAAAACGAGGAACAGCTCTGGCAAACGGTGAAGGAGAAAAAGTTGTCGGAATGGTTCTCAAGCTCTTTGGGTCCAACACGGCCAGAGTCATCCAAAATTTAGAAAAGAGAATTGCGGAGATAAGCGTGTCTCTGCCGCCCGGTGTGAAAATTGTTCCCTTTTATAACCAAGCTTCTCTTGTGAAAAAATGTTTTTCTACAGTTACCACAAACCTGATCTTCGGCATTATTCTAGTCATTCTGGTGCTCTTTCTTCTCATGGGAGATTTTTCCTCTGCCTTAATCGCGGTCTTCTCGCTGCCTTTTTCTGTTCTTTTCTCGTTCATCATAATGGAGCGCATAAACCTCGCGGCGGATTTGATTTCATTCGGGGGGTTTGCCATAGGCATAGGCTTGATTGCGGATGCATCCATCATTTTTGTCGAAAACGCTCACCGCCATCTCCAGCTGCCTTATGAATCGAAGGCTCATGCTATAGTCTCGGCCGGAGAAGAGGTCGGGCGCCCTATCTTCTTCGCCATCGCCATTATCGTCCTGGCTTTTCTCCCGATTTTTACGCTCACCGGTGTGGAAGGGATCATGTTCCGGCCAATGGGATACACTATTTCTCTTGCTTTGGCAGGTTCTCTAATTTTTGCATTGATATCGGCTCCAGCGCTCTGTCATCTCTTTCTGAAGCGCAAACAGGCTGCGGCAAAAGACTCTTTTCTAATCAAACACACAAGAAAAATTTACATTTCTTTTTTTCACCTCTGTGAAAAACATCGGAAAAAAGTTTTTTTGATAACCCTCTTGGCCTTTCTGTCTGGCCTTTTCATGGTTCCCTTTCTTGGAAGAGAATACATTCCTTATCTTGAAGAGGGGACGCTTCATCTGCGCGTGACCATGGACCCGAATATCAGCCTCCAGGAAGCCATCTCCACAGCCTCCGCAATTGAAGGCACCATAAAAGAGGTCCCGGAAGTTACCGGAGTTTTGACCCGTATCGGCCGGGGAGAGGTGGGCAGTCACGCCCACTTTGTGAATGATGCAGAAATTCTCATCGAGCATAATCCCATTCAAAAGTGGAAATATTTCCACAGCAAAAACGAACTCATCGAAGAAATAGAGCACAGATTGGAAACCTACCCTGGAATAAACCTCAACATGACCCAACCCATTGCCCACAATCTAGACGAGCTCATCACAGGAGTTAAAGCACAATTGGCCTTGAAAATCTACGGAGAGGACTTTGGTATCCTGAAGGAAAAATCTATCCAGATCAAAGACTTAATTACGAACATTAAGGGAGCTGCAGACGTCCAGGTAGAGCAGTTCACAGGCCAAAATCAAATCAAGATTGTCCTCCAAAGGGATAAAATCGCGCGATACGGTGTAAACATCAACGATATCCAAAAAACAATCGAGGCGGCAGTAGGCGGAATGACCCTCGGCCAGATCTATGAAGAACAAAAAAGATTCGATGTTTTCCTCAGATTTAAGTCAAAATTCAGAAAAGATACGGAACAGATCGGGAACTTGCTTATACGTATTCCTGGCAGCGCCCAGGTTCCCTTAAAACAATTGGCCTCAATCGAAGAGGTCGTCGGCCCCAGAGTGATAAACAGAGAAAAAAACAAAAGATTTATCACTATTCAATGCAATATCCGGGGAAGAGACATCGGGACTTTTGTGGATGAAGCTCAGATAAAAATTGAGGCAAACATCTCACTTCCTCCCGAATATCTGATCAAATGGGGAGGACAGTTCGAACTCCAACAGCGGGCGAACAGGCGTTTTGCCATCATCATGCCCATCACACTGGCTCTGGTTGCTCTCATGCTGTTTACTATTTTCCGCTCTTTCAAAGAAGTTCTGATCATTCTGATAAACATTCCTTTAGCTTTGATAGGCAGCATTTTAGCTCTGAAAATCTCTGGACTCTACTTGAGTGTGCCTGCTTCTATCGGCTTCATTGCCATCTTCGGAATTGCTTTAGAAAACGGGTTGGTTCTTCTCTCTGCTTTTCACCGCTATCTTAAGCAAGGGATGACGCTTAAAAAAGCGATCAATGAAGGAGTTAATGTCAAACTCAGGCCGGTGTTGATGACAGCCTTTACAACAATTTTTGGTATTCTCCCGCTTCTATTGGCCAAGGGGCCAGGAGCCGAAATCCAAAGGCCATTGGCAACCGTGGTGGTCGGAGGGCTTTTTACATCTACCCTTGTCACGCTGATCGTGCTTCCCCTCATTTTCCAGACGCTTAAAAAAGAAAAAAATTAAACGTGTTTAAAACCACTTCGTTTCGAACAATCACCATACTGATTTTTCTTTTTTTTGTCTTCCTGACTTCCTGCACATCCCCTCCTAGTGGCTACATCATCCTCTGTGCCGGAGACAGTATCACCGAAATCGGTTATCCCAAATATCTGAAACCCCTTCTCAGGGAAAAAGGCATCCGGGCAAAGGTCGTGAATCAAGGCAGAAGCGGTTTTAACTCAAAAGAATATCTGGTTTTCCTCAAAAAAAAAAGAACGGTATTAGCCGAAAACCATCCGGATTTTATTTGTCTTCAACTGGGAACTAACGATGTCCGGACAGACCATGACCACATATCGGCCAATGATTTCTACACCAATATGAAAGAAATCATTCGCCTTTTTCGGGCTTTTAAATCAAGATCAGGGAAAAAAACCCATATCCTTCTCGCAACTATCCCGCCGGTCCCCGATAACTCTTCCTTTCCCTTTGCTTCCGCATCAACCACACGGGTTGAACAGGAAATAAATCCCATCATCCAAAAACTGGCTTCGGAAGAAAAAATACACTTAGTCGACAATCATTCTATTTTCTTCCGCCTCCCCCAACTCCTTCCAGAAGTCCACCCGTCCAACCAGGGATATGAAGCGATGGCCAAAAACTGGTACGAAGCCCTCAAAAAGCAGGGCATGAAGCCCGCGGGAAAAACTTGATATTTTCACACGGAAATGGTATTATAATAAAAAAAGATATTCTTCATCTTTTACTCTCAGCCTAACGCATGGAGTACAATTATGAACAGGAAACTTATCCGACCGAGCCTTACTGATTATAAAGAAAAGATGAGCAAAGATTCCGCCAAAAAAAAGCATCATCCTTCCTACGATACCCATGCCGAAAATTATTATTACCTCAAACAGATGAACAAAAAAACGCGCATGGCAGTTGTGCTTATCGAAGGAGAAACCGTGGAAGGATACATCGAGTGGTATGATAAAAACTGCATCAAGCTCAACAGAGATCAAAACCCGAACCTATTGCTCTACAAACGTTGCATCAAATACATGTACAAGCTCGAAGATAAAAAGACCCCTAGTAAATCCCCAAAAAAGAAAAAATGACCCTTCCCAGGATTGGCATCACTCTTGGAGATCCCGGAGGTGTCGGTCCTGAAGTCACACTCAAATCTCTTTTTGCCACCACGCTCCTTCCCCGGGCCCGTTATGTCCTGTTTGGATCGCAAGCTGTTATCGACAAGGAACGAGAGACGCTGAATTTCGATCCATCCTTCTCCCACAATTGCATCTCTTTGCATGAAACCGAATATTTATCGCCGCAGGTTAAGAAGGGAAAGCCGACACCACAGAACGGAAAGGTTTCCTTCCGCTATTTCGAGAGGGCTGTCCGCGAGGCCCGGGAGGGAAACTTGCAGGCTATTGTCACAGCTCCCATATCCAAACAATCCTGGAATCTTGCGGGGATTCCTTGGGCCGGTCATACCCATTATCTCAGCCATTATTACCCTGAAGCAATTATGTTTTTCTGGTCGGAAACCCTGAAGGTGGCTCTCTTCACACATCACCTTTCTTTGAAGCAAGCTCTCGCAAAGATCGAAGAAAAAACATTGTTTGCATTTCTGCTGCGCCTTTACGAAAATCTAAAAAAAATCCAATCTCAAGACTTCAAGTTCCTTGTCTCCGGGTTGAATCCTCACGCTGGAGAACAGGGCCTGATGGGCACAGAAGAAAACGAACAGATCATTCCAGCGATCAAAAAAGCCCAAATAAAAGGGATTCCAGTGAGCGGACCTTTTCCCCCAGATGTTGTTTTTCGGGACGTTGTGAATAAACCAGATAAAATCGTGATCGCCTTATATCATGACCAGGGCCTTATCCCATTTAAGCTTCTCGCATTTAACCGTGGCGTCAACCTGACTCTCGGCCTTCCTTTTGTTCGGACATCCCCTGATCACGGGACGGCTTTTAATATCGCAGGAAAGGGAATAGCCGATCCGATGAGCATGAGAGAAGCCGTACGCCTTGCCCATCGATTCGCTTCAATAATAAGTTAGGATGAAAATCTGCACGTTTAACGTCAATTCTATCCGCGTCAGAACAGATTTGATCAGGGAATGGTTAAATCACCGGAACCATGACGTGGATGTATTGTGTTTTCAGGAACTCAAGACCATCGAAGAGAATTTTCCTTCCGAAGATTTTAAAAAAATGGGCTTTTCGTGTGCCGTGTTCGGACAAAAAGCCTACAACGGGGTTGCCATCTGCTCCCGCCTGCCAATGGAACACAGCCGGAAAGGTTTTGAAGATCCGCAGTGGGATGAACAAAGGAGGCTCATCACAGCAAAAATAAAAGGCATCCATATCCTCAATGTTTATGCCCCTCACGGCGGTTTAAAAGGCGAAGAAAAACATAACTACAAAAGGAATTGGTATAAAAAACTCATCTCTCACCTCCAAGATTCGTACTCGCCAAAGGATCCTCTCCTTGTCGTTGGGGATTTAAACGTCGCGAGGGCAAACCTGGACGTATTCGATCCGGAGGCTCTCGATGGGGCTATCGGCACGTTGCCCGAAGAGCGGGAATCACTCCAGAATCTCCTTGACTGGGGATTGACAGATATCTTTCGGCATCTCTACCCGGACAGTATCCAATTCACATGGTGGGATTATATCGGCGGAGCTATATGGAAAAATGAAGGGATGAGAATCGATTACATCCTATGCACAGAACGCCTTAGAACCAAGATAAGGGATGTGGAAGTGGACCTCTGGCCTCGGCGTCGGCGGGCCCCAAAACCTTCGGATCATGCCCCTGTGATCGTGACCTGGGATGTTCCTGGAAAATAACTCAGCGCCAGCGTTTAAGCTCGGCCCTTAACTCCCGCTCGAGGTCCCTTTCCTTGATAACCTCTTTTTTCTGGTAGGCCCTCTTTCCTTTGGCCAAGGAAATCTCCACTTTTACCTTTCCTTTGGCATTGATCAAGATTTTTATAGGAACAAGAGTCAAACCCTTTTCCTTGATCTTTCCGGTCAAACGCTTAATCTCGCGATGATGGAGGAGAAGCTTCCGCTCCCTTCTGGGCTCATGATTGAACCGGTTAGCGGCTTCATAGGGGCTGATATGACAATTCAAAAGAAAAACCTCCCCCTTCTTCACTTCCGCATAGCTTTCTTTCAGACTGATCCGTCCCTCTCGAATGGATTTGACCTCGCTCCCAAGAAGAGAAATTCCCGCTTCAAACGTTTCCAGGAGTTCGTAGTTAAAAAAGGCTTTCTTATTTTTGGCAATAATTTTAGTATGCAGCGTTTTTCCCCTAACAGGGGTCTCCATCCCGAAAAGAGGGGCATGACGGAGACAATACTCCTCGGACAGAAGAAAATTAAGAATAAGATTAGGAATCTACGTGAGCGGTCCCGTCTTTGAAACAACTGGAAAGCATTGCCAGTACTTGATCCTCGATCTCTTCAAACGGACTGCATGAAACCTCAGAAATCTCCGTAACAACCAGTTTTTTCGCCTTTTCCATCATCTTTTTCTCACGGAAGGACAAGGGTTTAATCAGCTGGAGATAGTACAGGCTCTTTAGGACAAGGGCCATATCCTGGATGGTCCCGGATTTCATTAAATCGACATGTTCTTTGTATCTTCCTTTCCAGTTCATGGTTACATCAACTCCGCCATTCCGGATAAAATCAAAGATATCCTGGATGGAGTCTTCTGAGATAGGCTTGCGGATCCCGATTTCTTCAGTGTTGGAGGACGGGACTAATACGAGCGTGTTGTTGGCCAAGATTCTAACATGGTAGATCTGGAAGTCTTGTCCGAAATAATTTTCTTCCTGGATGTTCTCTATGATTCCGAGCCCCTGATTGGGATAAATTACCTTATCGCCAATCTTTAATGCGTTCATGGTGCTTGAGTATTATAGGTAATAATTCCTAAAGAGTCAAATCGTGGCCCACGCCGGATTCATGCTTTTTCGCTTGACAGATCAGAATAGGTTTATTAACATACTGTTTTCAAACAAGAAAGACTGATCAGAAGATGAAAAGAACGTTTCAACCCAATAGGAGAAAACGAAAGAAGAATCATGGTTTCCTCGTGCGAATGAGAAGAAAAGGTGGTCAGCATATCATCAAGAACCGCAGGCGCAAGGGCAGAAAAAAACTTGCCGTTTGATGGATGAAAACTTCACGTCACTGGAAAGAATAAGAAAGAAAAAAGATTTTTTGCATCTTTATAAAAAGGGCAAGCGTTACAGAGGAAAATATTTCGTCCTTATTTACCTCTCCAACGAGTTCACTTTTTCCAGAGTGGCAGTCGTGGCCAGCAAAAAACTTGGAAATGCCGTCCAAAGGAACAGGACAAAAAGGTGGTTACGGACTCTCTTCCGGAGGAATAAAAGATTGATCGAGAATCCATTCGACTTAATATTCATCCCTCGTAAAGAAATACACAAGGCAAAATGGAAGAGTCTCGTAGCCGAATGCCGGGCGGCTTTTAAATTCATAAACCATTGAAGTTAGCCCTGATGAAAAAGATTATTCTATTTTTAATCCGCGGATACAGATCCGTTTTATCTCCGATTTTGGGCCGGCACTGCCGTTTTCACCCGACCTGTTCAATTTACACATATGAGGCCATCGAAAAGTATGGCTTACTCAAGGGAATGATTTTAGGAACCAAGCGACTCCTCCGCTGTCATCCTTTCCATCCCGGAGGAGTAGATCCAGTTCCTTGAAGGACCTACCCATGGAAAAAAGATTATTATTGGCCATCGTCTTATCCTTCGCCGTGCTGTTTCTTTATTCGCTTGTTTTTGTGAAAAAAGAGCCTCCTCAACAGCCAGTTTCCACACCTGCCGCTGCACTTGAAAATCCACCGGAACAAAAACCCGCGGTAAAGCAGCCGGTGGAACGAGAGGAAACTCCAACAGAGCAAGATTTTCAATCTGCTGCTGCTGATACTGAGGAGGAGATTGTTGTGGACACCCTCTTGTACAGGGCCGTTTGGATCAACAGAGGGGCGCAACTCAAAAGCTGGAAGCTGAAAACATACAAAAACGATAATGGAGAAAATCTTGAATTGATTTCATCGCATTCTGCTGAATTGGGCCGATATCCCTTCCTCCTGCTCACAGAAGATGCCGACTTCGATAACACCATCAACCACGCCTTGTTTGAATTCTCCAGCAACCAATTGGAATTGATGGAGGGAGAGGAAGGGACGTTGCGTTTTGAATACGGGACCGAAACAGGAACGAAAATCGAGAAGATTTTTACTTTTTACGGGGACACCTACAATTTAGGAATTCAGATAAATGTCTGGAAAAACGGACAGAAAATTGCCCCCCGGATCATCTGGGGACCGAGTTTTGGCAACCTCACCGCCCAGGAGTTAAAAAAGCGTATCGGAGGCGGAGGGGCCGGAGTGACCGTTTATGCCGGCAACAAGGTTCAACGGCACAATGAGGGGAAATACAAGCTGGAAAACAGTCTCTACAACTTTGCCGACTGGGTGGCCTACGACAGCAACTATTTCGCTGTTCTGTTTCTCGCTCCTCCGCAGAAAATGAGCGCAGCTTTCGTAAAAGAAGATATCAACCAAATTCCCTATTTTTTTCTCACTTTGGATCTTCCGGAAAAAGCTTATATCGGCCCCAAGGATGCTGACAAATTAACGGAGCTCGGAAAGGATACAAAAAAAATTATCCGGTTCGGTTTGTTTGGATGGATGGCCGAAATTCTACACAGGGCGATCAAATACATCCATGCGGCCGTTCCCAACTGGGGATTTTCCATTATCATTCTGACGCTCATCATCAAAATTTTGTTTTTCCCGCTGACCTACAGCAGCACCAAATCCATGGCCAAAATGCAGGAGTTGCAGCCCAAAATGAAAGCTATAAAGTCAAAATATAAAAAGGCCAAAAAGGACATTGCCCAGCGGCGCAAAATGAACGAAGAGATCATGAAACTTTACAAAGAGCACGGGGTGAATCCGGCCGGGGGATGCCTTCCGATGCTCATCCAGCTTCCGATCTTTTGGGGGTTCTTCCGGATGCTGGCGATATCCTTGGAATTCCGGCAGAGCCCCTTCATTTTTTGGATCAAAGACCTTTCCGTGCATGATCCCGTTTATGTAACCCCTATCCTGATGGGAATCACCCAGTATGTCAGCCAAAAAATGACCCCAACTTCTGCTGATCCCTCCCAGCAGAAAATGATGATGATCATGCCGGTAGTGATGACCATTTTCTTCATGAATTTCTCGAGTGGGCTTGTCCTCTACTGGCTTACAAACAATGCCCTTCAAATCGGCCAGCAGTACATCATGAACCGGCTTCGAAAAAAACAAAAGAGTGAATCACATGGAAAAAAAAGAAGAAAAAAATGACAATACCGACCAAGAGTTCAAAGGAAGAAACTTAGAAGACGCAATCAGTCTGGCTGAGCTCATGCTCAAGCTCTCCCGCACACAGTTCAACTATGAGGTCGTGACCGAAAAGACAAAACTTTTTGGAATCGGCAGCAAAGAAGTCGTCATCCGCACCTGGCCGAAAAGACGCACAGAAGATTACCCCGCAGCCCAGTTTTTGGAACGATTCCTTTCCTTGTATCCCCTTGATATCCGATACCAAATCAAAGAAAAAAATGAGATGCTGTACTTCATTTTTGACGGGATGGATAAGTATCTTCTGCTCCGGAAGGATGGATCCCTTCTGCTGGCACTCCAGCATCTTCTCAACAAGTTGTCAACAAAAAAAGTACAAACCGACTGCGATTTTTTCCGAAAAAGAAAAGAAAGAGAACTCAAGGAAAGAACTCAACAGATCGCTCAAAGAGTTCATGAGACCGGGGAAGACGAAATCCTGGATTTTATGAATCCTTATGAGAGACGCCTCGTGCACATTTCTGTAAATCAAGTCCCGGGTATCACATCGGAAAGCATAGGAGACGGATTTCTCAAGAAGGTGAAAATCTTCCCATCAAAGGAAGAATCACATTGATTCCTTTTTAAACACTGAAATCTCTCAGCCAAAACCTTGTTATGGATAATTATTACATCATTCCTATCGACTCTATAGTTACTATAGTAATTATTGCCTGAATGACAGGGACTCTTTACGGATGGAAGCATTCCGTTTAATATATACAAGTTATGCTGGATGAGACCATCATTGCAATATCCACGCCTCTTGGATTTGGAGGCCTGGGCGTTGTCCGCCTGAGCGGAGGGAAGGCTCTCCAAATCGCTAAGAAACTCTTCAGACCAAAAAAAAATTGGCGAAAAATTCCTCCTAATCGCCCTGTTCTCGGACACTTGTTAGATTTCACGCGAAATGAATATTTCGAAGAAGCCTATCTCACCTTTTTCCCCAAACCCCACACCTATACGCGTGAGAATATGGTTGAGATCAGCTGTCACGGCAGTCCGGTTATCCTGGAAGAGGTTGTCCGGCTCGGCACAACAGCAGGAGCAAGACATGCTGCTCCAGGAGAGTTTACGCTGCGTGCTTATTTGAATGGACGCATAGACATCCTTCAAGCCGAAGCCGTCTATGATATCATCACGGCAACCTCTCTCAAGCAGGCCAAAATCTCATTTCGTCAAATGGAGGGCAGCCTTTCTAAATCAGCAGACTCCCTTCGGCAGCACATCATCCAACTTTTATCCCAGATTGAGGCCATCATCGAGTTTCCTGATGAGGGCTTCCAAATTTCCCCAAAAACGATCGCCAACTCTCTCCAGCGTGCTGAAAAATCTGTCAAAGAACTCATATCCAGCTACGACCTGGGAAAAACTCTATCTGAAGGCCTTTTGTTGGCTATAACCGGAAGGGCAAACGTGGGCAAATCCACCTTATTCAACGCTCTTCTCCAGAAAAACCGGGCGATTGTGACTCCATTTCCCGGGACAACTCGGGATTACCTCCGAGAAACCATCAAAATCAGGGACACATTATTCACATTGACAGATATGGCCGGAATAGACACCCCTGCGCATCCCATCGAAATGGAAGGGATTAAAAGGGGGGAAAAATTGGCTTCCGTCGGAGACGGCATTCTATTCGTCCTCGACGTTTCCCGCAAGGAGTCACCCAAAGACCTCAAACTTTTGAAAAAATTCCAGAAGAAAAAAGCAATCCTCCTGTTCAACAAGAGCGATTTGCCGGTGAAGATGAACCGCGAAAAAATAAAAAGATTGCAAGAAAATATCCCTTCTCTCTCGATTTCCGCCCTGAAGGGAAACAACCTGGACAAGTTAAAAGAAATGATTTTTGCCCATTTTGTCCCCACACAATCAGACAGTGAAGAGACCATTCTCCACCTCCGGCAAAAACTTCTTTTTTCCAATATCCTCGATTGTTTGCACAAAACAGGGCGTCTGCTTAAAGACGGTTATTCTGAAGAAATCTGCGCCGAAGAAATCCGGAAAATCATCCCTCTCATCGGTCAACTGACTGGGGAGATCCGGAATGAGGATGTTATGGAAAGAATATTTAGCCGCTTTTGTGTCGGCAAATAGCAGCTTTTATCTTTTTTTCTACTTGATGTAGCCAAGGCTTTTGAGATCTTCTAGGACCTCTTTATCTAACGCTCTTGGTTTTTTGGTTCCTTTCAACTTGGATGGGGCTCCGTACGATGGAACAAATCTAATTTTTCTGTGTCTCTTAAAATCATCCTGGAAAGAGTCTAAAAGGACCTGCCCATCCATGTCTTCTCCCACGGGCAGCCCGAATAGGTAAAGAATCGTAGGTGTGACATCATAAATGCTGGCCTGTTCCAGCTGATACCCCGGCTTGACTCCCGGACCTTTTATGATAATGATCCCGTCAGGAATGGTTGGGGTATTGTAATGCGTGTATCCTTTAACAGAAAAATTGAATCCATGATCAGAAACAAGGATAAAGGTTGCATTCTTGGGAGATTTATTGATGACTCGTCCGACAACCCGGTCCAAGTAAGAATAGACAGGCTCAACTATGGTGGCCATATTTTGGTAAAGTTTTTTTTCTGTCTCAGGTGTTGGAGCACCCCGTTTCTCATTGTCCTTAATCCACGTCTTTCTTAGTTCTTCGTCGATAAAAATCGACGTGAAATGCGACGTTGTGTCGATCAGGCGGAAGTAAGTGGCAAAAAGATCAACCGGTACGTTATCCAAAAGGTAGAGAGTTGTCTTTTCGATCGACTTGTCCTGAAGGGTATATATCCGGAAATTTTTGATCTGACGCTCCCGGCCTGAGGGGACCGGAATTTTTTTTGCCTGGCTTTCAGACCAGTAATCCACCATTCCTTCTTCTCGAAGGATCTTTTTGTATTTTTTATGTTTAAACATGACAACTTGGGGAAATATCTTGTCCTTCAGCTCGTTGGGAAATGTGACGCCATCCTCCGGAAGGTATTTGTACACGCCAATCCGGAAACGGTCAGACACAAGATATCCATTCACTTCTTCGGCAGGAAAAGTGACAAACCAGTTTATAATGCCGACTGAAAATCCTTCCTCGCCAAGAATATTCCAAAAAGTTTTGGCAATACGTTCTCCTGCGGAGTACGGAATCACGATGTTGTTTTCTGTCACAAATTGGTAATCGAGGATGCCATGTTTTAGCATCGTTTTACCCGTAGAAATCGAGGTCCAAATCACCGGAGATTTTGTGGGACGCACGGTGTGCAAAACTCCCCAGCTTCCTTCCTTGCTCAAACGGGCCAGATTGGGAAGTTTACCTCGTTCGAACAGCGGCTGAATGATATTCCAATCTGCACCATCCAACCCGATTAGGACCACTGGGTTTACAGGAGGCTTTCCCCTGCGGAGGACAAAGGCATACAGCATCACCAGCACAATCGAGAAAAACAGTAAAAACCACAGCAGCTTTTTTTTCATAGCTCCTATTCTAGAAAATAATCTCCTGAATTGCAATTTTTGCCTCTTTCAGGGAGTACTCTGTTAATCTGATAAGAAAGTCATGCGGAACCCTCCAGAAGCGATTGACGAGAGCCCTCATCAGAGATATAATACCCACTCAATTTTCAGGCAGCATATTTCATGTTTAACGGAGAAGGAAGGCAACCCTTTTGGCCGCAGACGACACAATTTTTATTGGCGGCCTCACCCATTGGTCCCCGGGTTCCCGATTTCGTGATTAATATAAATGTCAGCCATGTCTTATGATGTCATTGTTGTGGGTGCCGGGCATGCAGGTTGTGAGGCAGCACATGCAGCTAGCACAATCGGGCTCAAAACATGTCTCGTGACCATCCACCTCGAGACGATCGCACAAATGTCCTGTAATCCAGCCATCGGAGGACTCGCCAAGGGACAGCTCGTGAGGGAAATCGATGCCCTTGGGGGGCTGATGGGGCGTCTGGCTGACGAAACAGGGATCCAATTCCGTTTGTTAAACCGCAGCCGGGGCGGGGCTGTCCAGGCCCCGCGTGTCCAGTCGGACAAAGCTCTCTACCGATTGACCATGAAAAAATGGCTGGAGGACCTTCCAAATTTAACTCTTTTCCAGGGCATCGTGACCAAAATCCTGACCAAATCCAACAGGGCTGTTGGCGTAGAAACCCTGGACGGGTACAGATTACATGCAAAAGCTGTCATCGTGACACCGGGAACATTTTTGAACGGCCTCATCCATATCGGGCTCCACAGCTATCCGGCCGGCCGGGCCAACGAGCCGCCGGCCATCTTGCTGAGCAAAAGCCTGAAAAGTCTGGGTCTCAAAATATTCCGCCTGAAAACAGGAACCCCCATGCGGCTCTATAAGAACACGATTGATTGGACCAAATTCATGCCCCAACCCGGGGATAAAATTCCGGTTCCTTTTTCGTTTCGCACAAAAAAAAAGCTGGTAAACCGCATTGTCTGCTACATCGGTTATACAAACGCCAAAACTCACGATATCATCCGCCAGAATCTTGACAGATCTCCTCTTTACGGGGGCAAAATCACGGGCATTGGCCCGCGCTACTGTCCTTCCATCGAAGATAAGGTGGTCAAATTTCCCCAGCGGCAGAGGCATCAATTCTTTTTGGAACCAGAAGGACTGGACACGGCCGAAATTTACGTTAACGGCCTTTCTTCGAGTCTGCCCCTGATAATCCAAGAGAAAATTCTGGCCAGCATCCCGGGACTGAACCAGGCAAAAATTCTCAGGCCGGCTTACGGCATCGAATACGATGCCGTTATTCCCACTCAGCTCTTGCCCACCTTAGAGATCCGATCAATAACGAATCTATATTTAGCCGGCCA
Organism: uncultured Eubacteriales bacterium; assembly: GCA_964580235.1. Taxonomy (GTDB): domain Bacteria; phylum Acidobacteriota; class Aminicenantia; order Aminicenantales; family Aminicenantaceae. The sequence goes on from CAZOJY010000001.1 coordinate 60,248, forward strand.
GATCAACGGAACATCGGGCTATGAAGAGGCGGCAGCTCAGGGGCTTATGGCGGGGATCAATGCTGCAACAAAAATCCTTGGAAAACCTCCGTTAATCCTCCGAAGGGAGGAAGCCTATATTGCCGTACTCATCGATGATTTGATCTCGCGAGGAGTAGAAGAGCCTTATCGCTTGTTCACATCGCGGGCCGAATACCGGCTGAGCCTCCGGATGGATAATGCGGACAAACGACTCACAGAGTATGGGCATACGCTCGGGCTTATAAGCCCTGGTGATTACAAAAATTACCAGAAAAAACAAGCCCGATTGAAACAAGTGATGCATTTTCTGCAGCGAAAAAAAATCCGCCTGGAAAATCGGAGAAGCCTTTCTCTCAAGGATATTTTGAAAAAGCCTGATGGAAAATGGGAAAATGTGATAAAATATGTCCCATCGAACATGATCCTGACGGACGAAGAAAGGCGGTTCTGTGAATCGGAAATCAAATATGAGGGGTATATCGTAAAACAGGCAAAAGAAATTGCTCGGGCCGCAAAACTCGATAACAAAAAGATTCCCCGGGATATTCTTTACACGAATGTGCCGGGTTTTACTGGAGAAGTGATTGAGAAATTGAAAAAATTCGCTCCCAAAACCATCGGTGAAGCCAAAAGAGTACCGGGTATAACACCGGCCGCCATCACCAACCTTAATATTGCCATCGCCATCCATAACAAACAGAAAACACAAAATGTTTCACGTGGAACACAAAACCAGAAATAAACATGGGCAAAATCATCGCGGTCGCCAACCAAAAAGGAGGAGTCGGTAAGACAACCACCGCCGTCAACCTGGCCGCTTCCTTGGCCTTGAACAACAAGAGGATTTTGATCATCGATTTTGACCCCCAAGGAATGGCCACGATCGGATTAGGAAAAGTAAAAAAAGAAAAAAAAGGGATCTATCAGGCCTTGATGAACGGCATTTATCTGATGAATCTTGTCCAGCCAACCGAATTGGATAACCTGTACATCTGTCCGTGTTCCCCGGAACTGGCGGGATTTGAAGCCGAGATATTTCCGGAAGACAAGCGGGAAACGCGGCTCAAAAATGCCCTCAAGGACATCCGCAAACTCTTTCATTTTATTTTTGTCGACTGCCCCCCCTCCCTCAGTTTTTTAACGATCAACGCTCTTTCCGCCGCGGACTCAGTCTTGATCCCGATCCAAACAGAATTTTTCTGCATGGAAGGCCTCCCCGACCTTCTCCGAACGCTGGACGAGGTGAGGGCTTACCTCAATCCTTCCCTCCATGTCGAAGGTATCGTCCTGACCATGTTTGATGAGCGCACAAATCTATCCAAACAGGTGGCTGAGGAAGTCCGGCAATCCTTGGGGGATATTATCTTCACAGAGATCATTCCCCGCACAGTGAGGCTGGCCGAAGCTCCCAGTTTTGGCAAACCTGCTTTATTGTATGACATCAAATCAAAAGGCGCTCAGTCCTATTTAAATTTAGCCAGGGAGTTAATAAAAAGATGAAAAAAAGAGCATTGGGAAAGGGCCTCAAGGCCTTCCTGCCCGAAGACTACGGCATTCTGAAGGATGAAAAATTTGTGGATGTGGATGTCGAGGACCTCCAGCCAAATCCTCTCCAGCCCCGACAGGATTTTGACCAGGAAGCCATTGCGGAATTGTCCCGTTCGATCGAGGAAACAGGTATTCTGCAGCCTCTTGTCGTGGTTCCGGAAGGAAACCATTACAAGATTGTCGTGGGGGAAAGGCGGTGGCGTGCGGCCCAGAAAATCGGGCTGACTAAAATTCCTGCGATCATTCGCCAGCTATCTGAGGAAAAACAAATCGAAGCTTCCCTCGTGGAAAATCTGCAGAGAAAGGACCTCAATCCGATCGAAATCGCTCACGCCTACCAAAAACTCATCCACGAGCTTAAATACACCCAGGAGACTGTGGCAGAAAAAGTCGGCAAGGACCGTACATCCGTAGCTAATTCCATCCGTCTTCTCAAGCTTCCTCCCGAAATTCAAAAGATGGTTGCCGAAGGCAAGATATCCATGGGGCATGCCCGAGCCCTTATCACGCTGGAAAACCCCGACCAGCAGATTTTTCTCTCCCGGCTCATCGTGGAAAAAAACCTGTCCGTTCGAGATGTCGAAAAAATGATGACGGAAAAAAGGCGGCCACCATCTCCCGAACCCAAGCCGGAACTCGATCCCGATTTGCGGGCCGTTCAGGACGAATTGATTAAAACCCTGGGAACAAAGGTGGTTATCTCTGGGAATCCAGAAAAAGGGGTTATTAAATTACACTATTTCTCTTTGGAAGATTTAAACAGGATTTTCGAAAAAATTAAAGGAGGGGTCGCATGAAAGAAAAGAAAAGGGACATCGAGGAAAGCAAAATCACTGGATTTTTTGATAAAGATACGGAAATCAAAGGCGATTTGTTTTTCAAAGGGACTTTTCGAGTGGATGGCCGGTTCAAAGGAAAAGTCGATTCTGAGTCAATTCTGATCATCGGAGATAGCGGCAAGGTCGAAGCCGACATCAAGATCGGCCATCTCATTATCAATGGGGAAATCAAAGGAAACATTCATGCCTCAGAAAAAGTGGAAGTGAACGCAAATGGCCGTGTTTTTGGAACCATCACATCTCCAAAACTAATTGTAGAAGAAGGCGCCTATCTGGAAGCCACTTGTCAAACAAGCGATAAAACGTCCCAGGAAACACCGGCAGTCTCTCTTTCACCAGAGAATAATCAGGAGATCGGATCCAAGCCTTGAGAGAAGCAGCAGGAGTCATTCCAGCCCGTTACGGCGCAACCCGATTTCCCGGTAAACCGCTGGCAATGATAGATGGGAAACCCTTGATCCAAAGAGTTTATGAACAAGCCCGCAAAGCCAAATACCTCCGCCAGCTTATCGTGGCAACAGACGACGAGCGGATCTTTGCTGCCGCACAATCTTTCGGAGCAGACGTGCAGATGACATCTCCCGATCACCGCTCAGGAACGGAAAGAGTGGCCGAGGTAGCTGCTGGATTGAAACTCCCGATCATCATCAACATCCAGGCGGACGAGCCTTTGCTCCAGGGACAAATGATCGACGATCTTGTGCAAGCTCTCCAGGACGACTCGATTGCCATGGCCACTCTGGCTTCAAAAGTAACGGATGTGGACAGGATCCATGATCAGGACATCGTGAAAGTTGTGGTGGATAAAAATGGGAACGCCCTGTATTTTTCCCGCTCTCCTCTTCCCTTCCAATCCGCAGATTATTTTAACCAGCACATCGGGGTATACGGCTATCAAAAAGAATTCCTTATAACCTTCCGCAGCCTGCCTGTTTCCCGGTTAGAGGCATGCGAAGGCTTGGAACAGCTCCGGGCATTAGAAAATGGTTACACGATAAAAGTCGTCCCCTCTCTCTTTCAAGCCTTGTCTGTGGACACGCCACAGGATATAATTGCTGTAGAAAAATTTATTCGAAAGGCCAAAAATGACTAAATTCATATTCGTGACCGGGGGGGTTCTATCAGCCCTCGGGAAGGGCATTGCCGCCGCCTCTATCGGCATGCTCCTTGAAAGCCATGGGTACAAAATCACCCTTCAAAAATTCGATCCCTATCTCAATGTTGATCCTGGGACCATGAGTCCCTTCCAGCATGGAGAGGTCTATGTCACAGATGACGGAGCAGAGACAGACCTGGACCTGGGGCATTACGAACGATTCACCTCGACAAAAACGACCAAATCTCACAACTGGACGGCCGGCAAAATTTATGCGGCAATCCTCCGGAAGGAACGGAAAGGGGAGTACCTGGGTAAAACCGTGCAGGTCATCCCTCATCTGACAGATGAAATTAAAAAAGCATTCCATGCAGCGGCTAATAATAATGACATTGTCATCTCGGAAATCGGTGGGACTGTCGGCGATATCGAGAGCCTTCCTTTTTTGGAGGCCATCCGGCAAATGCGGTTATCCCTCGGAAAAGAAAATACCCTGTTTGTTCATCTGACGCTCGTCCCGTTTGTAAAAACCTCAGGAGAACTTAAAACAAAACCCACCCAGCATAGCGTTAAAGAACTGCGGTCGATCGGAATTCAGCCGGATATTATTCTCTGCCGCACAGACCGGTTTCTCGATGAAAATATCAAAGCCAAAATATCTTTGTTCACAAATGTCCCTCTCGAAGCGGTTATCACCGCCAAAGATGTCGAAAATATTTATGAAATTCCGCTGATTTTTGCTCGGGAAGGGCTGGATAGCATCATTCTCAAGGAATTTAAGCTTCCGTTGGGAAGGCGCCGCTTGACACAGTGGAAAAAGATGTTAGAAAGGATGAAAGATCCGAAAGATGAAGTGAACATCGCTCTAATCGGAAAATATGCCGGTTTTCAAGATTCCTACATGAGCTTGAATCAGGCGCTTCACCATGCCGGAACTGCCCATCAACTGAAAGTCAATATCTTCTGGATTGAGGCCGAAAAATTAGAAGAACAACAACCCAATACTGCCCTGGAATCGTACGATGGGATACTGGTTCCAGGAGGATTTGGTATCCGGGGCATTGAAGGGAAAATAAATGCTGTCACTTATGCAAGGACAAAAATGGTGCCATTTTTCGGAATATGTCTGGGCATGCAGTGTGCTACCATCGAATATGCCCGAAAAATCGCCGCGCTCGATCATGCCAACAGCACAGAATTCGATAAAAAAACACCCCACAAAATTTTCTTCAAGTGGCGCGAACTGAAAGGCATCCAAGACCTCGGCGGAACGATGAGGCTGGGAAGTTACCTATGCCGGCTGGAGAAAGGATCGGTCGCCGAAAAAGCCTACGGCAAATTCAATATTTGGGAACGTCATCGCCACCGATTTGAATTCAATCCCAAATACGAGGAGATATTGCGGAAAGCAGGCCTTGTGATTTCAGGGAAAAATCCGAAACATGAATTGGTGGAAATCGTGGAGCTTCAGGATCACCCCTGGTTTTTAGGCTGCCAGTTCCATCCTGAGTTCAAATCCAAGCCGATAAAGCCCCATCCGCTTTTTAAAGCTTTCATCGGAGCAAGTTATGAATACCGAATCAAAAGAAATAAACATCAGCGAAAAAATTAAAATCGGGGGTTCTCTTCCCCTATTTTTGATCGGGGGACCATGCGTCCTCGAGAGTGAAGATCACGCGGTTTTTCTTGCAACACAGATCAAGACAGCATGCGATAACCTGGGCATACCGTATATTTTCAAAGCATCTTACGACAAGGCCAACCGTTCATCGCTTTCCTCTTACAGAGGACCAGGATATCCCGATGGCTTGCAAATTCTTGATAATATTAAAAATACGCTAGGCATCCCCATCCTTTCGGATGTCCATGAAACCAATCAGATTGACACGGCTGCCCAGGTTCTGGACGTTCTCCAGATTCCCGCTTTTCTATGCCGCCAAACAGACCTTCTCATCGCGGCCGCCCGCACCGGTAAACCGGTCAATATCAAAAAAGGACCGTTTCTTGCCCCCTATGACATGAAAAACATCGTGGATAAAGTCCTGAGTCAAGGAAACACAAATATCATTCTGACAGAGCGAGGCACCTCATTCGGATATAACAATCTTGTCTTTGACGTCCGATCTATCCCCATAATGAAAAACTTGGGATTTCCAGTGGTTATCGATGCCTCCCACAGTGTCCAAAAACCAGGGGGGGAAGGCACTCATTCGGGAGGGGAGTCGGAATTCATACCACATGTTGCGGCAGCCGGGATTGCTGCGGGAGCAGACGGGATTTTTCTGGAAATCCATGACAATCCTCCCAAAGCCCTTTCGGATGGTCCTAACACACTGCTATTAAACAAGTTAGACGGCCTGTTAAAAGTCCTCCTTCGTATAAAAAATGCTATGCCCAGCAGAGAAAAATTTTCATAATGTGTGAAAAATGCCGATAAATAATCCAGGACGATAATAATGACAAAAAAAGAGATCATCAACATCGGAAAACAAGTTCTCGAGCTAGAAGCAAAAGCTTTGGAGGCTCTTGTACCCAGGCTCGATGAAAGTTTTGCCAACGCTGTCGAACTCCTTGCGCAAACAAAATCCCGCGTCATAATTACAGGCATGGGAAAATCAGGTTTGGTGGGACGTAAAATCGCCTCCACCTTGGCCAGCTGTGGAACGCCCGCCCTATATATTCATCCTGCCGAAGCAGGCCATGGCGACCTCGGGATGATCGTCAAAGATGACATCCTTGTGGCCATTTCTCACAGCGGGGAGACACGGGAAATCAATCCCCTTCTCGAATTTGTAAAAAGGATCGGAATCAAGTTGATCGGCATCACCGGAGAAAAAAAATCTAAATTGGCTTTGTATAGCGATGTCGTCCTTGAGACAAAGGTCGAAAGGGAGGCCGGTCCAGCCGGAGTGATCCCCACAGCAAGTTCCACTGCAGCCTTGGCAATGGGAGATGCATTAGCCATTGCTTTGATGAAAAAAAAGGCATTCGGGATCAAGGATTTTGTCTTTTTCCATCCTAAAGGAGAAGCAGGAAAAAAATTACTTAAAATTAAAACCTTGATGCACAAGGGCAGAGAAATTCCCACCGTTTTTAAAAACGCATCCATGAAAGATGTTCTTGTAGAAATTTCGGCAAAAAAATTGGGAATGACCTGCGTGATCGACAAAGATAAAACCCTGATCGGAATCATCACGGATGGGGATCTGAGAAGGGCCCTTCAAAAGCACGGCAGCCATTTCTTCCGCACAAAGGCAAAGGATTGTATTAGCAGCTCTCCTTTTACAATCGATAAAAACGACCTGGCCACAAAGGCTCTCAACGTGATGGAGGAGAACAAGATCACATCGCTGATCATCCAGAGCAAAAAGGGGAAACTGGAGGGGATAATACATCTCCATGACCTCTGGCGAACGGAGATGTTCTAATGACAAATCAAGATCGCGCACAAAACATAAAGTGGATTTTAATGGACGTGGACGGCACTTTAACCGACGGCTCACTCCTTGTTTTTCCCGACGGCGAAGAACTCAAAACTTACAACGTCCGGGACGGGTTGGGAATACTTCTTGCCCATCTGGCAGGATTAAAAACAGGAATCATCACAGGAAAAACCTCAAAATCATTGGAAATTCGTTCTGAAAAGCTGAGAATTGCAGAACTTCATCAGGGAATTTTGGATAAAAAAGGTATTCTGAATGAAATTCTGGAGCGAAACAGACTGGCTTCCCGGGAAGTGGCCTACATCGGAGACGACCTTGGTGATCTTGAAGTTATCAAATCCGTCGGGTTTGCCGCTGCCGTGGCCGACGCTCATTCTGAGATAAAAAAACACAGTCACTTTATCTGTCAAAATCCTGGGGGAAAAGGGGCGGTCCGCGAGTTTATCGAATTTATCCTCTCCACACAAAAAAAATGGGAAACAATTCAGGCAAATGTGAAAAATCTTGCCCAAAAAAAAACTTAGGTTGAGAGAAAATGTCCTACAAATAAGGAGGATAGGAGGAGATTTTGGCACTTAAACCAGAAATATTTAGACAGTATGATATCAGGGGAACCGTTGATAAAGATCTTACTCCGGATACCGTCGAAATCCTGGGAAAGGCAATCGGCACCTATTTTCGTCGGCACAAGCGATCCCAAGTGGCCGTCGGAAAGGACTGCCGTTTGAGTTCCCCGATTTTTTCCGAATTCCTGAGCAAAGGCCTGCTTTCCACTGGATGCGATGTCATAGAATTGGGAACCATTCCCACGCCGCTTCTGTATTTCGCCATCTTTTACAAAAAAATGGCCGCCGGGGTTATGATTACTGGTTCGCACAATCCTCCTGAATACAACGGATTTAAAATGATGCTTGGAGAGGAAACCTTGTATGGCCCGGACATCCAGGACATTTTCAAAATTATCGAATCCAAGGCATTCATCCAAGGAGCGGCTGGCACAAAAAAAACCTATGACATCGTGCCAGAATATTCCGATTATGTGGTAGATAATATTGGGCTGGACAAACGCCTCAAAGTTGTTGTCGATGCAGGCAACGGGACAGGTGGCGTTGTGGGGGTTCCTATCTTGGAGAGACTGGGATGCGATGTCATAGAGCTTTTTTGTGAAATGGATGGTCATTTTCCCAATCACCATCCGGATCCAACCCTTCCCGAGGCTTTGGAAACGCTCATCAAAACGGTTATAGAATCCGGAGCAGACGCAGGAATTGCTTACGATGGAGATGCAGACCGAATCGGCATTATCGATGATAAGGGGAAAATCATCTGGGGTGACCAGCTTTTGATTCTGTTTGCCCGGGATATTCTCCCATCCAATCCCGGGGCACCGGTAATCAGTGAGGTCAAGGCTTCAAAACTTCTGTATGAAGAAATCGAGAGGCTGGGAGGCCGCCCGATTATGTGGAAAACCGGACACTCTTTGATTAAAAAAAAGATCAAGCAAGAAAAAGCCTTGATTGCAGGAGAAATGAGCGGACACATTTTTTTCGCCGACAGGTTTTTTGGATTTGATGACGCCATCTATTCATCAGCAAGACTGGTGGAGATTCTTTCCCGCACAGAAAAAAAACTTTCCATATTGCTTGCCGACCTTCCACAAACCTTTCACACACCCGAAATCAGGGTATATGCTTCCGACGCCGTTAAGTTTAAACTTGTCGAAATGGTAAAAAAAGAACTGGCAGAAAAGTACCCCATAGTGGATATCGACGGCGTCAGGGCCAATTTCCCGCATGGCTGGGGCCTGCTTCGTGCCTCCAACACACAGGAAGCCCTTGTTCTGCGGTTCGAAGCAGATACCGAGCAGGACCTTCAGGCTATTCGGAAAGAGATCGAACAGGCCCTAGAGCAAGCCATACAAAGGTTGGAAAAGACTTGAGTTTTATCGCAATTATTTTTTTAGGAATAACCCAGGGTTTGACCGAATTTTTTCCCGTCAGCAGCTCAGGACATCTTGTCCTCCTTCAAAACTTATTTGGCTTAAAAGAGCCACAAATATTTGCAGATGTGATGCTCCATGTGGGAACTCTCATCTCTCTTTTTGTTTTTCTCCGGCAGGAGCTTTTCGAGCTAATCAAAGGATTCTGGTTGTTTGTGAGGAATCCCAAAATGTATTATACAGACCCAAGAATGAAGCTAATTTTCGGCCTTGTCATTGCCTCAATCCCTACTGCGCTTATCGGATACCTTTTCAGCGATTTTTTCGAATCCCTTTTCGCCTCTCTCCGAACCGTTGGTCTGGCTTTAATAATCACAGGTTGTTACCTTTTTTTGACAAAATTTGCAAAGGAAAGGCAAAAGAATTTCCTGGCCCATCCTTTCATCATCGGAATTCTTCAGGGAGCCGCCATTGTTCCGGGATTTTCCCGCTCAGGTTTGACCATCGGGGGAGCCATGTTTTTGGGCTGGAAAAGGGAGGAGGCAGCTCGTTTCTCCTTTCTTCTCTCTATTCCGGCCATTTGCGGGGCCGCTCTTTTTCAGTTTGGCAAGATTAACATTAACTCTCATCCTTGGTCAATTATCATTGCCGGCGTTGTAGTTTCCGCTGTATTTGGCTATTTGGCGCTGGCTCTATTGGTGTCCGCCATAAAAAGGGGGAAATTTTATGTTTTCTCCTTCTACTGTTTTTTAGCTGGCATTGCAGCTATTGCCTTTTCTTTTGTTATCTGATTCCGAACGGAGAACAATAAATGGATATTCGGGCAGTAATCATGGCAGGTGGGGTCGGAACTCGTTTCTGGCCCTTGAGTCGAATGCAAAAACCCAAACAATTCCTCCCGATCATCAGCAATAAAACGATGATCGAAGAAACCGTCCACCGCCTCTTGCCTCTTATTTCCCCCACGAAAATTCACACGATAGCCAACCACAGATATACGTCAACGATCAAAAATCTTTTGCCACAAATTCCGGAGGAGAATCTTTTTGTCGAACCCCAGGGAAAAAACACCGCCCCATCATTGATCTTGGCCACAGCCGCCATCTACCTCAAGAATCCCGAAGCTGTGGTTATCGCCCTTCCTGCCGATCACCTGATAAGAGATGCGGCCCGATTTTTAAAGAAGTTAGAAGCGGCAAGTCAAGCCGCCTGCGATGGCGATCACATCGTCACTTTCGGAATTCCCCCCTCTTATCCTTCCACAGGATATGGGTATATCCAGTTTTCCCAGAAAGGCCTTTCGAAAATCTCAAGGGAGACGTTTTTTTTCGTGGAAAAATTCAAAGAAAAACCCAGCATTGAACAGGCCAACGAATTTCTGGATGCCGGAAATTACTACTGGAATTCCGGGATGTTCCTGTGGCAGGCCAAAACATTTCCCGTTAAACTCAGCCAATATGCTCCTGCGCTGTTTCCGTTCTGGAAAAAAATGATCAAAGCCCTGGAAATAAAGCAGGAATTCTCCCTGATCTCGGTCTATGAAGACATCCCTTCTGTATCAATCGACTACGCCCTGATGGAGAGAGCCAAGCCTGTCTGGATGTGCCGGGGAGATTTCGGCTGGTCAGATGTCGGGGCCTGGTCTTCTCTTTCAGATATATGGACCAAGGACGATCATGGGAATGCCCTTCGCGGTGAATGTGTCCTTTTGGACTCGGCAAATTGCCTCGTGCATAATCCCGGCAAGATCACCGCCCTTGTAGGACTGGAGGATTTGATTGTAATCGACACAGAAGACGCCCTCCTCATATGCCGAAAGGACCAGGACCAAAAAGTCAAAAAGATCGTCGAACACATGAAAAAGATGAATAAAACCGAGCTTCTCTGAATCTTGCCCGATGGGATTTTTTCCGATATTTTCCTGCAAAACAGCAGCTTCTGAATTCTGCATCAAATTTGCTAGAATTTCTTGCTATTCCTGGTTCTTTTCTATAATAACTCTCCCCTGAACGTTCCGTGTGTAAGAACATGTACAGCGATTGCACTGATCCTGAGCTTTTTGTATTTTTGCTCAAAGAGTTTTTCTGTTCTTCTGACCAGAAGGTATGCCTAGAATCTTTCTTTAAGAATAGACAAAGTCCATAATCTGGATTTGGAAAAACACAAATTTATACATTCTCTCTTCTATCGTGTTTAAGATATAAGCCTGCCGGAATCATTGACTCGAAAAGCACAGAAAGCTCAGCCTTTTCTTCTTAGAAGGCCGAGCTCCTCAAGCTGCCTGTCCGAGACATCTGCGGGTGAGCCAGTCAGTAAACACAAGGAGCTGGTCGTTTTAGGAAACGGAATGATATCCCTGATGGAGGACTCTCCAGCCAACAACATCACGATACGATCAAAACCGAGAGCAATCCCCCCGTGAGGAGGAGTTCCGAAACGAAGGGCTTCCAGGAAAAATCCGAATTTGGCCCTGATCTCCTCCGGTCGCAGGCCAAGAATCCGGAAAACCTGCTCTTGCACTTTGAGATCATGAATTCTCATTGAACCGCCCCCAATTTCGACTCCATTAAGCACCACATCATAGGCCTTGGCACTGACTTGAAGAGGCTGTTTTTCCAGCAGTTTTAAATCTTCGTCATGTGGAGAGGTAAACGGATGGTGCATAGAAAACAAGCGTTTTTCCTCCTCGTCCCATTCGAAAAGAGGAAAGTCCGTCACCCAGGCAAATTTAAATGTTCCTGATTTTTTAGCCTTCTCGGGCAAAAATTCCAGGCGCAGTTCCCCTAAAATCTTTAGAGCCCTTAGAGTTTCATCGGCTACTAAAAGTGCCAAATCCTGTTGGGTGGCCCCAAGCTTTTCCCAAAGGGCTTTAAAATCGCGGTCCTCGAGTTTCAGACTTGACTTGAATCCATCTTGTTTTTTTATCCAGATGATTCCTTTCCCACCCAGGTCTTTGGCTATTAGTCCCAATCTGTCGACCTGGCTGCGGGACAATTGGGATCCATGTGGCACCAAAAGGGCTTTTAAAACCCCACCGGCTGAAAGCGGTCTTTGGATGACCGGGGAGTTCACTGCTGAGCCGATTTCAGTCAGGTCTTTAATTTCCATCCCGGACCGCAGATCCGGTTTGTCTGTCCCGTATTTATCCATGCTTTCGCGGTAGGTGAACCGAGCAAAAGGGCGTTCAATTTTCACGTCAATCAACGCGAATACCGACGTCAGCATGGCCTCCACCAAGTCAAACACATCCCGTTGGGAAACAAAGCTCATCTCGATATCGATCTGAGTAAATTCCGGTTGCCGTTCAGCCCGAAGGTCCTCATCCCGGAAACAGCGTACGATCTGGAAGTACCGATCAAACCCGGAAATCATCAACAACTGTTTGAAGATCTGGGGAGATTGGGGAAGGGCAAAAAATCTCCCCTTGAACATTCGACTGGGCACAAGGTAATCCCTGGCCCCTTCAGGTGTCGATTTCGTCAAAAACGGCGTCTCGATCTCATAAAAACCTTTCTGACTCATAAAATTGCGAACAGCAAGAGCTGCCTGATGACGGAGCTTGATATTCCGCTGCATGGAAGGACGTCTTAAATCTAAGTATCTGTGCTTGAACCGCAATTCCTCAGTCGCCTGCGGCGGATCCGACACCACAAACGGGGGAACCGCTGATTTGTTCAAAATTTCCAGCTCTTGGGCCTGGACTTCGACATCTCCGGTCGATAATTGAGAATTGCGCAAATTTGAATCCCGCGCTTTAACCGTCCCTCTTATGCCCAAAACATACTCCATCCGGAGCTTTTTGGCTTTTTCAAGGAGCTTTTGATTATTGGATCCAATAACAACCTGGATCACTCCCTGCCTGTCTCTCAAATCGATAAACACAAGATTTCCCAGATCTCTGTGTTTATGGACCCATCCAAAAAGCGTGACCTTTTTGTCGACATCATCGATGCGGAGGTCTCCGCAGTATGTCGTCCTCTTCCAACCAGATATATAATCCGATCCCATCATACCGGCTCCGAAAAAATCTTGAGCAGTTCCTCCTGGGTGCACATCAACTGTTCCCCGGAGTCCATTTTTTTCAACGGGAACTTCTTTTTTTGAACTTCATCTTCACCAACAATCAAAACCCAGGTTGCTTCCAGTCTGTCCGCCCGGCTCATTTGAGTGCGCAGGCTGCGCTTTTTGTATTCTATCAGACACTCTGCGCCGGTTCTCCGGATTGCACGTGCTAGATTCATCGCCGTTTTTCTGGCCTCCTCTCCCATCGTCACAACATAAACAAAAACATCCGCTTTCTCCTTCCAAAGTACCAGAGAAAGCAGACGTTCCATCCCCACTGCAAATCCGATTCCACAGATATCCGGCCCCCCAAAATCCTTCATCATGTCGTCGTATCTTCCGCCTCCCAGGATGGAGTCCTGGGCTCCCAGTTTCGGCGATATGATCTCGAATGTGGTTTTGGTGTAATAATCCAAACCTCTTACCAAAAAAGGCTCCTCAAGGTATTTTATGCCGTAGGAATCCAGACAGGAACGAAACTTCCGGAAATGCTCGTCGCATTCAGGACAGAGATAGTCCGTGATTTTCGGGAATTCTTGAGCTATCTCCTGGCAAGTCTCGATCTTGCAATCAAAAATCCTCAGAGGATTGGTTGTAATCTTTCGCCGACAATCGGAACAAAGTTTGTCTCTGTGGCTTTCGGCAGAGGCCTTCAAATCCTCATGATATGCAGGGCGGCATTGACGGCAGCCCACTGAGTTCACAAGAATATCTCTATCCGTCACACCGAGACTGCCGCACAGAAAATCCGCCATTTCTACGATTTCGGCATCGATGGCTGGATCTTCCTCTCCAAAAACTTCTATATCGATCTGATGGAACTGACGGAAACGGCCTTTTTGAGGTTTGTCATACCGGAACATCGGACCGATAAAGTAGAAACGCAGCGGTTGTGGTTGTAGATAAAGCCTGTTTGCGATGATCGAACGAACGACAGAAGGGGTGTACTCAGGACGGAGGGTTAGGGAACGGCCCCCTTTGTCCACAAACGTATACATCTCCTTGGTCACGACATCTGAGGTCTGACCGGTCCCTTTCTCGAAAAGTTCAGTGGCCTCGAAAACCGGGGTTCTGATCTCCCGGTATCCGTACAGTTCAAATATCCTTTTGGCTTCAGCTTCAACCCTCTGCCATTTTCTGGCCTCTTGCGGAAGGATATCCTTTGTCCCCTTAACCGCGGCAAATTGTTTTTTTTGTGTTCTCATTTTTCGGTAAAAATCCCGATTTTCCGGAATTTCTGGTAACGTGCCTTCATTCTCTCTTCTGGAGATTTCTTTTCCAGCTTCTTGAGCGTGGCGTGCAGATGTTTGTTCACATTCTTGAATGTCAGATCATAGTCGACATGAGCACCTCCTGCTGGTTCGGGGATGATCTCATCGATAATTCCATATCCCATCAAATCTTTGGATAAGAACTTCAGGTTCTCAGCGGCTAGATTGACGGCCGTCTGGTCCTTCCAGAGAATGGCGGCACAGCCTTCCGGTGAAATCACCGAGTAGAAGGAATATTCCAGCATCAAAATTGCATCTCCCACACCAATGGCCAAAGCACCTCCGCTTCCCCCTTCTCCAATCACCATGTTGATGATCGGGACCCGGATCTTTGCAATTTCTTTGAGGTTAAATGCGATGGCCTCAGCCTGTCCCTTTTCTTCAGCCTGAACTCCCGGATATGCGCCTGGCGTATCAATAAGGGTGATAATCGGAAAGCCGAACTTTTCCGCCAGCTTCATCACTCTTAAAGCTTTCCGATACCCTTCAGGATTAGGTTGGCCAAAGTTTCGCGCCAGTCTCTCTCTTGTGGTCCGGCCTTTTTGATGTCCGATGAACGCAGCTGTCCGCCCATGGTAAAATCCAAAACCAGCCACAAGGGCAGGATCATCACCTGCCCGGCGATCCCCATGAAGTTCGATAAAACCGGTTGTGAGTGATTCCAGATAGTCCAGCGTATAGGGTCTTTTCGGGTGGCGGGCAATCTGAACGATATCCAGAGGGGACAGGTTTGAACTAATTCGGGTCCATTCTTCTTTGATTTTTTCTCTTAGATTTGCAGTCTTCTGCTTTTTGTCCGGATCGTCGGATTCCTGGATTTTGTCAATCTTTTCCTTTAATACGACAATATCCTTTTCCAATTGATAAAAATCTTTTTTTTCTCTCATCGGAAAATAAAATACAATACTAGAATGACCTTGCTTATTCTATAGAAAAAATGGGGCAGTGGCAACTCTTTCTGTTCGAGGCAGCGATTCCTCCACCCTGAGGGCTTCGTTCCTAAGAAGACAAGCGGATGAGAATCCCCGCGGGAAAATGAAGAGGGTTTCGCTGTCATGAAAGGGCTTGCAGAAAAAAAACAACAACGCTAACGGATGGGGGCGCCAAGCTGGGTGCGAACGACCTTCAAGTTTTGGGATGAGATATCCAGTTCTTTCAGCATCCCTTCTTCATTGGTTTCCATATCGATTTTTGCAGGGCCTTGCTGCATTATGAGACAACACGGGTCATCCGGATTTGGCCCGAGCGTGGCAGGCACTTCCATCTGAGGTATGATATAGGCGGAAATTTCAGCGGTCTCCTGAAGGCCACAGCGAAATTTTTTAGTCAAAACCATATACGGAGAAAACAAGGGATTAGGCAGAAGGACAGCATCCCTTTTGATTGCCACTGTTTCTGTTTGTTCCTGACCGGCTACTCGTTTTGTGTTTAGCACCTTCCCTCCAGAAAAAAAACTCTGGATATCTTGGGCCACACCGCTGACCTGTCCCTTAAACAGATATCTTTCAGGAATAAAATTTTTATCCAGACGGATAACCATTCGCTCGATTGCGATGGCAATGGGCTTGGTCATGCGTCCCCTTACCGTCAATGTAAAACCCAATTCATCTTCCTGCCAGGAATATTCTTCATATCCCACCTGTTCCTGCATAAAATAAATGGATAAGGTTCCTGTCTCTGCAACATTTGGAGGCAGTCCTGGGGACGAATGGAGAAAAGATAAAATAATCCAAAGGAAGCTGAGAAAATGGGCGAGGGTTCTGACCATTTCCTTTTTATTTTACAGCATCAATTGCGTTGGTATTTTATTCCACGACAACAGCTGTCCCATAGGCCAGGATCTCTGATGCACTTTGCATAATCATTGATGTGGTGAAACGCACATTGAGAACAGCGTTTGCCCCAAGTTGTTCTGCCTCTTCCACCATGCGGTCCAGGGCTTGTTCGCGGGATTCCGCCATCATTTTGGTGTAGTCCCGAATCTCGCCTCCGACGATATTCTTGAGAGCTGCCGAGATATCGCGTCCGATATGGCGGGCCCGGATGGTATTCCCCCGGCACAGTCCCAGCGTTTTTTTTATGGTTTTCCCCGGAACAAAATCCGTATTAACAAGAATCATTTCTCAACCTCCTTGTATCTTTCCCTTTTGTGGACAAAGACCTGCTCTCTGAGAAGGGATACCAAAAGGACAACCACTCCACCTAGAACCGTAAGAATTCCAACCTTCAACAGAAGCGGCGTGGAGGAATCTTGGATGATCCCTTCAACGGCCTTATAGCCGCCAAAAAACAATAAAATCATACCACCGATCGAGAGAAGAATCCACCCGATCTTTCGTTCCAGACGATTATAAACCGCACTCCAATAAACTTCCCACATTTCCTTCTGTGGTTTTTTGAATTGCATTTTTCCCATCACCTCCTCAAATTTGCTCACTTTCTCAAACTCTTTTCGGCACTCTGCACACTGTTTGAGGTGTTCGTCAATCTCCTGGCTTTCTCTGTTATCCAATTCTCCGTCATGGTAGAAAGAAATGAGCTCTTTTATTTTCTGATGGTCCATGAATATCTCCTGATTAATCCTATTCAAAGCCCAGGTATTTTCCGATGATCCCCCTGAGCTTTTTTTTTGCATAAAACAGGGAGGACATCACCGTCCCGATCGGTTTCCCGATGATTTCCGCTATCTCTGCATAAGAAAGCTGTCGAAAATAACGGAGGATGACAATTTCTCTCTGCTCAAAGGAAAGTTGTTCCATGCCTCTCCACAACGTCTTTTTCAGCTCGCGGTTTTTGTTTTCATCCGCAAGGATGGGAACATCCCCCAGAGGAATCGTTTGCATTCGCCGTTTGCGCTTCAGTCGATCGATGCAGAGATTTCTCAACAATCGATAAAACCATGGAAAAAAGGGCTTGCTGGTGTCAAACATTTTAATCTTGCGGAAGGCTTTGATAAAAGCATCCTGAGAAACATCCAGAGCATCCTGTGGGTTATGGACAAAACCCAGAGCAATATAATACGCCGAATGCATATACCTTTTCACGATCGCACCATAGGCCCCTTTATCCCCTTTCTGCACCACTTCCAGAAGCTTCTTCTCCGATACTCCCCGCTCTAGTTCGACTTGAAGCTTTCTTCCAGGAAAAACTTGGTTCTTGTGTAAGGCCACTTCTTCTGCCATTTGTTTTTTCCTACTACTACATACGCCCTTGTTTTTAGGTTTATTCATTTGCCTATGCTCTTTCTCTGCCGGACAACCTCATACATAAAAATAGCAGCGGCGGCAGCCACGTTGAGAGAGGGTATTTTCCCGAGAATCGAAATGGAAAGGACTCTGTCACATTTCTGCCTGACCAATCGGCGGAGACCCATGCCTTCAGAGCCAAAAACGATTCCCACCGGAAGGGTGTAGTCAAAATCATGCCAGAGATTTTCCTCTCCCCCTTCTGCGCCAATCAACCACACCCGTTTTTTTCTCAATTCTTCCATGGTCCGAGCCATGTTTTTAACTCTGGCCACTTTCACATGCTCCAGGGCTCCTGCCGCTACCGAAGCGACTGCTTTGGTTAAAAGAACGGCCCGACGCTCCGGTATGACAAGACCATCCGCACCCGCACACTCTGCCGTCCGGATGATAGCACCCAGGTTCTGAGGATCGACGATGCCGTCCAAGAGCACCAGAAACGGGATTTCCGACGACGCCAGGATCGAATCCAGGGTAGAGTATTTCTTGGCCGCCAAAAGGGCGATAGCCCCCTGATGATGCGGATCTATACTGTTCAACTTTTTTTGCGGCAAATAAAAAAACGGGATCCGATTTTTTTTAGCCCACCGGATAATTTCGGCAATTTTGGCCCTGGTTGTCCCTTCCTGAATGAGTATTTTGTTCACCCGTTCGGGTGAATACCGGACTGCTTCCAGCAGGGAATTTAAACGGCTGATTTTCTCTTTTTCTTGAATCCTCTCTCCCTTTATTACTCTAAGAGAATTTTGTCTTCTGGGCTTTTTCGATTTTGGCCCAGGTATCCCGAAGTGTTTCTGTTCGGTTAAACACAAGCTTTTCCTGAGAAGAATCTTCCGAATCCAGGCAAAAATATCCTTTTCTAAGGAATTGAAATCTGTCTCCCGGCTTGGCGCTGGCAAGGCCTGGTTCGACCTGACAGGAGGTCAAGACCTCGAGAGATTTGGGATTCAAGGCGGTGTGCCAATCTTCTTCTCCATCCTCATCGGTCGGAATCTCTCTGGAAAACAGATGATCATACAGTCGGACCTCAGCTGCAATCGCTTGAGGAGCAGATACCCAGTGAAGGGTTCCCCTGACCATCCGGCCGTCCTTTGACCAGCCCCCTTTTGTTTCCGGATCATACGTACAGCGAAGCTCGACTATTTCTCCCGTCCGGGGATTTTTAACCGCTTCCTCGCACTTTATATAATAGGCATGTTTGAGCCGCACTTCCCGGCCAGGCGCCAACCGGAAAAACTTTTGCGGAGGATCTTCCCGGA
This sequence comes from uncultured Eubacteriales bacterium, assembly GCA_964580235.1. Lineage (GTDB taxonomy): Bacteria > Acidobacteriota > Aminicenantia > Aminicenantales > Aminicenantaceae. The sequence continues at coordinate 78,971 of CAZOJY010000001.1, forward strand.
AATCATCCTGTTCGATGTACAATTCCCGCGAGAAAGGAATCTTCCGGGTCCCCATACTCGCATCCTCTGGATTGTTTTCAGCATCCAGCATCTCGACCTTGCCTTTGGGATAGTTATCGATAACCACTTTAAGAGGACGCAGGACTGCCATCACACGCGGTGCCACTCTGTTCAGGTCCTCACGCACACAGTGTTCCAGAAGAGCAATGTCCACAGTGCTTTCTCTTTTAGCGACTCCGATACGATCGCAAAAATCCCTGATGGACTCAGGAGTGTATCCACGCCTTCGCAGCCCAGATAAGGTTGGCATCCTGGGATCATTCCAACCGCTCACATGGCCTTCTTTCACCAACTGCAAAAGCTGTCGTTTACTCATCACAGTGAAGGATAGATTCAGACGAGCAAATTCTATCTGCTGGGGATGAGGAACCTCCAATCGCTCGAGGAACCAGTTGTATAGTGGGCGATGGTCCTCAAACTCCAACGTGCAGATAGAATGGGTGATGCCCTCGATAGAATCAGACTGCCCATGGGCCCAATCATAAGTGGGATAGATGCACCATTTATCTCCTGTCCTGTGGTGTTCCGCCCGCAGGATGCGATACATCACGGGATCCCGCATATTCAAATTCGGAGAAGCCATATCGATTTTTGCCCGGAGCGTACGGGAGCCATCCGGAAATTCACCTATGCGCATACGCTCAAGAAGATCTAGGTTCTCCTGGACTGGCCTGTTCCGATAAGGGCTGTCTTTTCCTGGCTCAGTCAACGTGCCCCTGTAAGCCCTGATCTCATCTGCATTCAAATCGCAAACATAGGCTTTGCCTTTTTTTGTAAGTTCAACGGCATATTCATACAGTTTTTCGAAATAATCGGATGCAAAAAAAAGACGGTCTTTCCAATCAAATCCAAGCCAGTGGATATCCTTCTTGATGGATTCCACATACTCCACTTCTTCTTTGATCGGATTGGTGTCATCGAACCGCAGATTGCACAACCCTTGATACTCGGCTGCAATCCCAAAATTCAGGCAGATGGATTTGGCGTGTCCAATATGAAGATATCCATTCGGTTCCGGGGGAAAACGGGTGTGGACACGCCCTTGATTTTTATTCTCCTCCAGGTCCTGATCAATGATGGTCCGGATGAAATCCCTGATGACATTTTTTTTGTCCCCTTTTTCATTTTTCTCCATGGCTTCTATTCCTCGTTCCATTGCCTTCTGCTCTGTTTTAAATAACCTAACATTTCGAAAATCCGCTGGGAACAGCTTTTGAGGGGCCGGGGCAGATCCAGCCTAGCTCCTTCTTCCACCAGCGGTATGAATTTATCCAAATCCAGGCCTGAACTTTGCGTTGTAAGGGCAATACGGAGCGGATGATAAAGGTCTTTCCCCTTGCAGCCCGTTTGCTGTTTTATTGCCTGTGTGATGGCAACAAATTGGTCATAATCGAAGCAATCGATGTCCTTGATCTTTTGCCCAAACCGGCTGAGGACTTCCGACGCACAATCTCCTTCTATCTCTTCTTTTGCCTCTTCGTCCATCTTGAGAGGAGAGAATTCGAATAAGGTGGCCACCTGCAAGGGAAAGTCAGAAAATCGGTCCACGCGTTCGATAAAAATTTTCACAACCTTTTCCAGCCAATCCCAATGTGCAACGGTCATGCATTCTGGAAGAAGTTTCGCTTTTCTCATGTAAGGGTAGGCTATCTCTGCCATCTGCCGTACAGGGAGGGTTTTGGCATGCTGGCGGTTAATCCAATGGAGTTTGTCATAATCAAAAATAGCTGCTGACCGGCTCACCTTCTTCAAACGAAAAAAATGAATCAGCTCCTCACGGGATAAAATCTCCTGGTTATCGGGAGGTGCCCATCCCAATAGAGCCAGGTAATTGAAAAGGGCAGAGGAGAGTATGCCATCCTTCTGAAAATGATCAACGGCCGTGGCTCCATGACGTTTGCTCAACCGCGTATTATCTGTCCCCATCACCATTGAAAGGTGGGCAAAATTCGGGGGGATAAAAGATAAAGCCCGGTAAAAAAGAATCTGCCGCGGGGTGTTGGAAATGTGATCCTCCCCTCTTATCACATGAGTAATTTCCATCAGGGAATCATCCACCACAACGGCAAAATTATAAGCCGGAAGCCCGCTGGATCGGACAATGACAGGGTCTCCTATCCGGCTCAAATCAAATTTGAGTTCGCCCCTCACAAGATCATGGAATGTCAATTCGCCCTGATCAGGAGTTCGGAATCTGATAGCAGCCTTTTCTCCATCTCGCAGCCGCTGGAGAGCTTCATCAGGAGAAATCTTTGCGCATTTCCCGCTGTAAATGGCCACTCCGTTTTCTGTCCGCGCTTTTTTTTGTTCCATTATCAGATCTTCTGGCGAACAAAAACAGGGATATGCTTTCCCCTCATCCAGGAGTTTTTGAGTGTACTCCCGGTATGTCTGCAATCTGAGAGACTGCCTGTATGGCCCAAAAGAGCCTCCGACATCCGGGCCTTCATCCCAATCCAGCCCGAGCCAGATCATGTCTTCTTTTAACTTCTCTTCATACGCCAAAGTAGACCGTTCGATATCTGTATCCTCAATCCTGAGGATAAAAACCCCATTTTTCTGGCGGGCAAACAACCAGTTATATAGAGCTGTCCGTGCGTTTCCAACATGAAGAAATCCCGTTGGGCTTGGTGCAAATCTCACTCTGACCTTTTCCATCGGAGATAATATTAATACATTTTGCCTGAAAACCCAAGTTCTCACGAGCCTCCGGTTGAATTCCAATCTCCGGGCTTGTGTTCCCGATATTCTTCCAAAAATGCAATCAGGTGCCACCGGTATTAATAAAATCCTACTAATATTATAAATATAATAATTATTTGGAATAAAAAGGCAACTTTTTAGGTCTAATAAGCGTATATATATAATGCTACAAAAAAGAATAACGAAAATAGGAGAATATAAAATGAAATTCAAAACAAAGGTTGCAATTTTTCTCGTGGCTGTTCTTTTGACTTTTCTCGGTTTTAACCTGATCACATCTCCAGCTGCTGTGGATATGCTCAAGGTTGGGAAGCTGGCTAGGACAGAAGCTCCAGCTCATCACTTCAAAGGATAATTCTTCAGGACTGAAAGATTGATAAGTCAAATCATCGGGATCAGGAACTGGCAGGAGAGAGACAGCTTACAATTCCATAAGCGTTTGGGCAATGGCTACAATTGCCTCACCCTGTCCAACAGGCCCTATCCCTTCGTTGGTTTTGGCTTTGATGCCAAGATCATCCGTCCCAATCCGAAGGAGGGAACACAAAACCTTTTTCATCCTGTGGATATGTGGAACAATCTCAGGGGCTTCCGTGATAATAATACAATCGACGTGACAAATTTTTCCGTTCTTTTCCAGGACTTTTTCCACAACATTTTCCAATAGCTCCGTGCTCCGGATATTATGATATCGCGGATCTGTATCCGGGAAAAATTGTCCTATATCTCCTTCGCCGACTGCTCCCAAAACGGCATCGATAATGGCATGTATCAAACAATCTCCGTCCGAATGTCCGATCAATCCTTTGGAAAACGGTATCTCTACACCTCCAAGAAAGAGTTTCCTCCCCTTCTGAAGCCTGTGCAGATCATACCCGATGCCGATTTTAATCTTCAATCAAAGCCTCCGCGATTTTCATGTCGTCCTCTGTCGTGATCTTAATGTTCCTCCGGTCTCCGGGAATGACAAAGACGTCCTTTCCTGTTCTCTCCACAAGAGAGGCCTCATCCGTTCCACTAAAACCGTCGCGAATCGCGAGGACAAAAGCTTCCTTGAGCAGGTTGTAAGAATAGCCCTGAGGTGTTTGGGTTCTGAACAGATGACGTCTATCTTCCGACCGGAAAACTTTTTGTGCCTCTACGCGTTTAATCGTGTCATCCACAGGGATAACCGGAACCACGGCCCCTTTTTTCCTTGCGGCTTTGACAATCCTTTCGATTAAATTTTCCCCGACCAGAGGCCGCGCACCGTCATGAACGAGAATGATTCCTGTTTCCCCGGCGTTCACGCTGCTCAATCCCGAGTAAACAGAATCCTGCCTTTTCTCTCCCCCTCTGGCTATGGATGAAATCTTCCGGTACCGGTGAAGATATTCATCCCCGGATTGGTTTTTTCCTAAAACAAGGACAATGTTATCGACCGCCCCATGTTTTTCAAATGTTTCCAAACTCCAGTCCAGGACCGTTTTTCCCTTTAAAAAAACAAACTGTTTGGCTGTACCAAACCGTCTTCCCTCTCCTGCGGCAACGATAATCGCAGAAACCCTGTCCATCAACCTTCTTCTTGGTTGTAACGCCCAAAGATCATTTTTCCCACGGTTGTCTGGAGAACAGAGGTCACGGTAATCTCAACATTTTGCCCGATCATCTTTCTGGAGTTATCCACGACAACCATTGTTCCATCATCCAAATAGGCCACTCCCTGATCCTTTTCTTTCCCCTCTTTAAGAATAAACACATTGATCATCTCGCCAGGGAGCACAACCGGTTTTAAAGCATTGGCCAGTTCGTTGATGTTGAGAACCGCAACTCCTTGAAGCTGGGCAATCTTGTTCAGGTTAAAATCATTGGTGATGATCTTTGCATCCATGTATTTAGCCAATTCGATCAGTTTGGAATCGACATCCTTGATTTCAGGAAAATCCACTTCGGTTATCACGACTGAAGCCATAGAAGACTTTTGGAGTTGATCCAGAACATCCAACCCCCGCCTTCCTCTTTGCCTCTTGACGCTATCAGCGGAATCGGCCACAAGCTGCAGCTCTTTGAGGATAAACTGGGGGACTATCAAATCTCCATCGATAAATGCCGTGTCACAAATATCGGATATCCGGCCATCGATGATCACGCTGGTATCCAGGATCTTGCTGCTGCTCCCTGTGCTTTCCTCTTTAAAAAAGCTGGAAAGGTAGGTAGGATCAAGCCATTCATACTTTCGTGTGCCGACCAGGAATCCAATATAAGGCATGACAACGAGAAAAAATATTTTGATGAATGAAGTGGTCGCATCCTCCTGGGCGATACTCTGGTAGATTGCCCCAAGACCCCAGCCTATTAACACACCGGCAAACGTCCCGAGCGTGCTGCTCCAAATGACCTTAAACTGACTCTTTCTGATCCGCGTCTCCAAATAAATGATCAGCAGACTCAGGAAAAAGCCAGCCAGGATGCCATAATAGCGGGAAATTTGAAAGGGGGGGAAAAAGTATCCAGCCGCCGATATTATGGCAACAAAAAGTAAACGAAATACTAAAACGCCCATTTTTCTCATCCTTTATGATAAATATTAAAATATAATGCTAGATGCTTCCTTAATACTGTCTACCCCTGCCAAATCAACACCGGAAACATTGTTTTTCTCTATCTGCAAGAAATTTCCTTTGGGAAGGATAATCCTGTTAAAGCCCAGGGAAACAGCTTCTTTGATCCTGGCTAAAGGCTGGCTGACAGAGCGAACCTCCCCGCTCAACCCGACTTCACCAAACAGGGCAAAATCCGGTGGGACAGCCTTGTTTTTCAAACAGGAAACAACGGCCATGATAGCGGCCAAATCCACGGCCGGCTCATCCAGGGCCAATCCTCCCGCCACATTCAAATAAATATCCTCTCCGGCAAACCCAAATCCCAGCTTTCTCTCGATAACGGCCAGCAACATGGCAGTACGGAAATGATCGAGCCCTAGGGTCATTCTCCTTGGATTCCCGGAAAAAAGGGTGGGAGAAACCAGGGCCTGGATCTCAGCCAGCAGAGGCCGTGATCCTTTGATTGTGCAGACCACCACGCTTCCGGTTTCATCCTTGGGTCTTTCTTTTAGAAAAAACGCCGACGGGTTGGAAATGGCTTGAAGCCCTTGAGCTCCCATTTCAAATATCGCCAGCTCTGAAACGGGGCCGAATCTATTCTTCAGAGCCCGCAAAACCCGGTGGCTGTGATCTCTTTCTCCCTCAAAATAAAGCACAACGTCCACCATATGCTCCATAGATTTAGGGCCGGCCAGCGACCCCTCTTTGGTTATATGCCCTATCAGGAAGGAGGGAATTTGGTTCTTTTTGGCAAAGCGGAATACCTGATTAGTAACTTCTCTCACCTGGCTGATAGTTCCGGGACTTGAGGAAAGCTTTGCAGAATAGATGGTCTGGACGGAATCCATCACAAAAACCTGGGGCTTTAGCTTTTCAGCTTGGGAAATAATTCTCTCAAGATTCGTCTCTGCCAAAAGATAAAGATCACCGTCTGAGATTCCCAGGCGCTCCCCTCGCAGTTTGATTTGTTCAAGGGATTCTTCGCCTGAAACATACAGCACCCTTTCCTCTTTTAAACAAAAATCTCGGCTCACTTGGAGAAGCAGGGTAGATTTGCCTATTCCCGGTTCCCCGCCGATTAAGACCAGCGAGCCCAAGACAATCCCTCCGCCCAGGACACGGTCCAGCTCTTCAATTCCTGTTTCTGCCCTCTTTTTTTTCGCTCCTTTGATCTTTTTGTAAAGGACAGGTGCAGAAGGGGAAAACGAATATTCGGCCTGGATTTCCTCTGCAATCTCCTCGATCATGGTGTTCCACTCTCCACAAGCGGGACACCGGCCAAGCCATTTGGGTGAATTGGCTCCACAATTTTGACAAATAAAAACGGCTTTATTCTTCATCAAAATCCAAGCCTCATTCCCAAGTAAAATTCTCTGCTTTTAGACAATGTAAAATCATTTAACCCAAAGAGAATGTGAATATACCGGGAGGCCACCAGGCTGGTCCAAGCCCTGAACTGGGGGCGTGGACTGCGGTTGAAGTCAAACCCCTCAAGCGTGAATATCACTCGGTCTTTGAATGCATATAAATCCAAACCAACGCCAAATTTAGATTCAATGATCCCAGCCCGGGGGGAAAAAACGCCCCAGCGGATTCCTCCCTGAGCGGAATACGTGAATTTATTCTGCCAGGGGTCCCGTATGACTTGAGCAAGCAAAAACTTATCAGAAGACGGCCAAAATCCGAAAGAAAGCGTTCCTCTGAACAATTCGCTCGTAGCAAAATACTCGGCTTTTAATCCCATGTCTAACCGCAGGGATGATACGGGGGCAATGATGTCTTGAACTTTGTTTATTGTTTTATCCGTCTTTTCGTACAGGTCCTGATTCTCTATGAGTTTTCCCAGTGTCCCTTTTCCTTTGTTTATCTTTTCCAGAGATTCGTTCAATGTTTTTAGCGCTTCATCCATCTTGGATATCAAGTCTTTGATCCCCTCTAAATTTTCCTTCAGGCTTCCGCTGTTCTCCTCGACCGTGTTCTTCAGGAGAAGGATGAGTTCATCTAGATTCTGTGAGAGGGCTGCGACGTTTTGATCAAAGTTATCTATCGCCTGAGCGGATTTCTCAAGGCTTTGAGTGAGAAGTGGCTTGTTTTCACTAAAAAATTCATTCAGCTCCGCAGATACCGACGACAGATTTTGGAGAATTTCCTTTATGTTTACACGGGCTTCGCCCTCGCCCAGCAAATCTCTCAATGCTTTACTCGTATTTTTGATGTCGTCACCGACAGAAGACAGAATCATCCCCAATTGATCGAAACTAACCGGGGGGAGACTTCCGATTGTTCCTGCAGGTTGTACGAAGGCTTCCTCCTCACCTGGCACGATTTCGATATATTTTTCTCCTAGAAGTCCGAGTGAAGCCAGGGTGGCTTTTGAATCCCGGCTGATCTTAACTTCCGGACTGATGTCCATGGTTACCTCTGCCCGGTTGCCCTTGAGGCTGATGGCTTCAACGGCCCCTACCTTCACGCCTGCCATGCGGACGACGGTCTTTTTTTCCAAACCGGCCACTGTGTCAAAATGGGTAATCAGGGTATATCCTTTCCTCTTGAACAGCGTGCTAAAATCTCCTACCACAAAGATGAACAACGCAAGAATGGCCAGGCCGACAGCCAGGAATAAACCGATTTTAATTTCCCGACGGACTGTCCTTATATTGCCTTCATCCAAACAACCCGGATCCTGATTCTTCTTTTGTTTAAATATACCCATTTAAATTTCTCTTATTTTAAAACCTCTCTCCACATTCTACCAGTTTTCTATCGGTCCTTCAGCTGCTCCTGTGGTGAATTGTTGGATAATGGGATTTTCAGAATTTTTAATTTCTTTGGGGGGGCCGGCAGCAATGATCTTTCCTTGATAAAGCATGGCAATCCGGTCCGCTACTTTGTACGTGCTGACCATGTCGTGTGTTATAACGATAGAAGTCATTTTCAGGGCTTCTTTCATCTGTATTATTAAATCGTTTATTGCATCAGCTCGAATCGGGTCTATACCTGTGGAAGGTTCATCATACAGAATAATTTCGGGCTGAAAGGCAATCGCCCGGGCTAAACCAACCCTTTTCCTCATTCCTCCACTCAATTCATAGGGCATCAGGCTTTCAATTCCCTTCAAGCCCACGCGATGGAGCGACTGGATGGCCATTTTTTTTATTTGCTCATAGGAATAATCTGAATATCTCTCCAGGCCGAAGCTGACATTCTGTAAGACAGTCAAAGAATCAAACAGCGCCGCCCCTTGAAAAAGCATACCAAACTTGCGCCGGACTTCGTAGCGTTTGTCTTCACTCAAACATGTGATTTCCTCTCCATCCACATAGATCTCTCCCTTATCTGGCGTGATGAGGCCGATCAAGTGTTTGATTAAGATGCTTTTTCCAGAACCGCTCTGCCCAATGATAACCAAGGTCTCGCCTCTTTCGACATCCAGGTTTATCCCCTGCAGGACTTTTTTTTCTCCAAAGGATTTATGCAAGTTAACAATTCGAATCATCATCACAAATCTGCCGGCAACGCCTTACTGAGAAAAAAGTTAAATATCAGGACAAGAATGCTGGAAATAACCACGGCCCGGGTCGTCGCCCTGCCTACACCCGCCGCACCGGCTTCGGTTTTCAGGCCTTGCCAGCACCCGATGATAGCAATGATACCCCCAAAAAAAGCTGCCTTAATCAAACCACTTCCCACATCCCAAAATTGCATATAAAGCAGCGTGTTTCTTATGTATATATACCGGTTCACACCCATGGCAAAAACGTTATAGAAATAGCCTCCCAATATGCCGATGATATCTCCATAAAGGGTCAGGCAAGGGAGCATGACAATACAGGCCAAAGTCCGCGGCACCACGAGATAACGAATAGGATCAGCCCCCAGGCTGACAAGGGCATCGATTTGTTCAGTAATCCGCATGGTTCCTATTTCGGCCGCCATCGAAGATCCCACCCTTCCGGAGACCATCAGACCCACCAGGATTGGAATCAACTCTTTTGAAAGGCCCAAAGAAATAATCGGACCTCCGTAAGCCTCTGATCCGGGACCGATGTAACGATGGAATCCGACATATGTCTGGAGTCCAAAAACGAGCCCCCCAAAAGCAGCGGTGAGCGAAACGACAGGGAGGGATCGGACACCAACTTCTTCGAGCTGACGGATAAAATTCCTCCTCTCCCAAGGATTTGAGAACATTCTTTTCAACGTCTGTCCGAGAAGAATGCCCACTTCTCCGATCTGCTGCAAGAAAAAAAATATAATCCCTTGTTTTTGATGAGGACGCATTTTATGCTTCGAAAGCCTGGAATTCCATATCAGCAAATCGTGCATACTCCCGGATAAAGGCCAGCTTGATCATTCCTGTAGGGCCGTTTCGCTGTTTGGCCACATTGACCTTGGCAAGTCCTCTGAGGTTTTCATCTTCGGGACGATAAAATTCCGGCCGATAGATAAATATGACAACATCGGCATCCTGTTCGATCGCGCCCGATTCTCTCAGATCAGATAGCTGCGGCAGGGGTTCACGACGGCCTTTTTCAGGAGCCCGGCTCAACTGGGAAATGCCGACGACCGGGAGCTGGAGTTCTTTGGCCAGCTCCTTCAAAGAGCGCGATATATAGGATATTTCCTGGGTCCTGTTTTCAAACCGGCTGCCTGGACGCATGAGCTGCATATAATCGAGAAAAACCAGGTCAAGGTTATGCTCCATCTTCAAACGCCTCGCTTTGGCTTTCATCTCCATCACGGAAAGAGAAGCGGTTTCATCAATAAATATTTTGGCTTTGGCCAGCTCCTCTGCACTCAGTTTGAGTCTTTCGAACTCTCGCTCTCCGATAAAACCGGTCCTTACTTTTTTTATGTCGAGCTGGGCATCAGCGCACATCAAGCGTATGGCAATCTGCTCTTTAGCCATCTCAAGAGAAAAAAATCCCACCGAAAAATCTGTCCGGAGGCCGATATGCAGCGACGTGTTCAAACAAAGGGCTGTTTTTCCCATCGAGGGTCGTCCGGCCACAACGATGAATTCAGAATTGTGGTAACCAGACGTTAGGCTGTCCAGATCTCGGAATCCGGTAGGTATGCCGGTCACCGCATCCTGTCTGGTTCGAAGAGAATCTATCACGTCGAGTGCGGGCTCAGTCAGGGCGCCAACAGGGATAAAGCCAGGCTTGATTCTTTGCTCCGCGACTTCGATGATGGAGGCTTGTGCCTCATCCAGAAGCTGGTCCGCGTCCTCTCTCTGTTCATAACTTGAAGAAATGATCTTGGCAGAAGAAAGGATAAGACGTCTCAGGAGGGCTTTTTCTTTGATGATCTGGGCATAGTATTCGACATTCAGGCTTTTGGGCACACCGTCCATAAGGGAAGAAAGATAGGAGGCTCCTCCAATTTCGTCCAAGTCACCGGACTTTTTTAGTTCTTCGCTTAAAGAAAGCAAGTCCACTGGAAGGCCTCTATCCACCAACTGGGCTATTTTCTCCAGAATCTTCCGGTTCCCATCTTTGTAAAAATCCTCGATGGAGAGGATGGACAAAACGACATTGAGATTTTTGTTATTGATCAGGATTCCCCCCAAAACGGTCTTTTCCGCTTCCTGACTGTGAGGGGGTGTCTTTTTCAAAAACATCAAGTCGAGTTCCATCTTCCTCTTTCCTTGTCAATCCTTTTTGGCTTCTTCTGTATTATCTTTGTTCGATTCCTCACGCTTTTTTTTGGAGGCCTCTTGCTTTTTTACTTTTGACTCCTCCATCTTTTTCTCCGGGAGTTCTTGTTTCGTCTCGACATGGTCTTTCACTTCCTCTGCACTCCCTTCCTCTTTTTGCCCATCCTGGGAAGTCTGTTCCTTTTCCTCTTCTTCAGCCCCCTCTTTTTTCACTTCGATCTTTATTTCTGCCCGTTCATCATGGAATACCTTAACCGGTACGGTGTAGTTTCCCAGACGTTTAATCGGTTCAGCAAGCAATATCTTCTTCTTATCAATTTCCATCCCAAGCTTATCCAAAGCCTCTTTGATATCCGCCGTGCTGACAGACCCGAAAATCACATCCTTATCTCCGGCTTTTCTCTCAAAAGATAGAGACGTCTGGTTGAGCCGATCGATCACGCTTTGATAGGATTTAAACTCCTGTTCCAGCTTCTTCCGCAAAACCTTTTGCTCCATTTCGATCATCTTCATGTTAGATAGGGTCACTTCAAGAGCCAGTTTTCTTGGAATAAGATAGTTCCTCCCGTAGCCGGCGGAAATTTCGAGGATATCCCCTCTTTTTCCCAGATTTTCAATATTTTCCTTCAAGATTATCTTCATCTTTGTCAGTCCTCGATATACGGGAGTAATGCCAGCAAACGGGCTCTTTTTATGGCCGTTGAAAGTTTTCGCTGATGGAAAGAACAAGTGCCCGTCACGCGCCTGGGGGCAATCTTTCCTCTTTCAGGGACAAATCTCTTTAGAATATCCACATTCTTGTAGTCGATGTCCTTGATGTTTCTTTCACAAAAACGGCAATATTTTCGTTTCGGCGGAAAGTATCTCCGGTAAGAGCTTCTCTCTCTTTGTTCTCTTGCCATCTTTATTTCTCCTCGGTCAAATTTTCGGTTTCACGTTTTTTCTCTTCAAGCGGCTCTTCCTTTTTTTCTACTGCTGCTTTAACTTTTTCTTTTATCAGCTTGGATTTTTCTCTTCTTACGGCTTTTTCTCTTCTTACGGCTTTTGCTTTTTTCCTCGGGCGGGTTTGTGTTGCTTTTTTTAGCGTCAAATACCGGATGACCGCTTCGGTTTGCCGGAACCGCCGTTGGAGTTCTTGGGGAACATCCGGCTCTCCTTCGTAGTGGAAAAAGACATAAACTGCTTCATCCAGATTATTGATGGGATAGGACAACTTTCTTTTCCCCCACTTTTCGATGTTGACCATTTTCCCTTTTTTCTTTTTCACTACCTCCGCCATTTTTTCGATAAGGTTTTCCCTCTCTTCTTCTTCAAACTTAGGGGTGATGAGGAAGGCTGTTTCGTACAGTTTCATAAATTCCTCCTTACGGATTTAAAGCTCCTTCCTTTGCAGAAGGAACAAGGAGCATTTTTAGCGCCCGTTCAAGACAATACAACAGGATAGTATATAATTCTTTTAATGTCCATTCTTTTATCCAGAATCACGCATAAAAAAGGCTGATCCTTTTCTTCATTTTTTTTAAAATTTTTCATATTCTCTATTTTATTCACCGCCAATATCCAACCTGCGGTTAAACCTGTTCATGGCCGTCTCAATGCCTTTCTCAATGATCATCACCACGGCTTCCTCAGCCATGGCAAGACACTCTGCCAGTACCGGTTTTTCTTTATTTTGGAAATCCGCAAGAACAAAATTTGTCGCATCAATATCAGGAGGCAACGGTCCGATTCCAATTCTGATTCTCGGAAATTTTGTGGAGGCGACTTCTTGGGAAATCGAAGCCATCCCGTTATGAGACCCCGGCCCCCCCCACTTTCGAACTCTTATCTCTCCCAAAGGAATGTCTAAATCATCATAGACAACCAACAAACGGTTCAGCTTAACGCCTGTCCCCTCGATAAGATTCTTAACAGCCAAGCCGCTTCTGTTCATATAGGTCCACGGTTTTACGAGAAGAATGGGTTTATTATTCAGCACAATCTGGGCGGCTTTCGCCAAATATTTCCGCGTTTTGAATTTTACATTCTGCTTATCCGCCAATTTCTTGACAAGCGTAAACCCCACATTGTGGCGCGAAGCCACATACTGTCTTCCTGGATTTCCCAGCCCAACAACAATCCACAAGTATCACTCCTTTTTCCCTTTCCCTTTTTCTTCCTTTTCTTCTTTTTCTTCTTCCCCTTTTTCCTTCTTGATAACTTCGGGTTGCTCTCCCTCTGCCATGACCTCCACTTCCTCCTCTTCTTCGACTTCAGGCACGACTTCCTCTTCTTTGCTGGGGGCTTCAATCAAAACGATCAAGGTTTGCGGATCACTCACGATCTCCGCACTCTGGGGAGAGGACAGGTCTTCAATCTTGATAGACTGATGTAGATGTAGATCGCTGATATCCACTTCGATGGACTCCGGAATGTTACCCGGAAGGCATTCTACTTCGACCTCTCTTGTGATCAAATCAACAAATCCTCCTTCTGCTTTGACGCCCACTGCCTCTCCCGCCACGACAATAGGCACGGACACTCGGACAGCTTTGTCCATTGCAATCTTAATCAAATCGATATGAAGAATTTCATCGGTCACAGGATCCATTTGCAATTCTTTAATCATCGCGTTTTTTGATTCTGTATCAAAAGAGGCCTTAAAGATTGTGTTTTCTCCAGCCTCTGATCTCAGAATCCCAAAAACATCTTTTTTTTGCAGCGCCAGAGGAGTGTTAGGTTCGTCTCTGCCATATAACACAGCCGGAATTTTTCCCTCTCGCCTAAGCCGGCGAGACGCGTTTTTTCCAAAAACATCTCTTCTTTCACATTTGATCGTAATGCTCATCACTTCTTCTCCTCATACAAACAAAGAACTCACAGAGCTTCCTTGATTTATTCTTCGAATGGCCTCACCGAACAGCTCAGCCACAGAAAGAACCAAGATTTTCTCTGAAAATTGCGCTTTTTCGGTTAGGGGGATCGTGTTGGTCACGATTATTTTTTCCAGCTGAGAATTCTCGATTCTTTCGAGGGCCTTTCCGGATAAAACAGGATGGGTGCACGCTGCATACACTTTGTTGGCACCTTTTTTGATCAAGGCCTCAATGCTCTGGACAAGAGTTCCACCGGTGTCTACCATATCGTCGAGGATGACCACATCCCGATTTCTCACATCCCCGATAACATGCAGGATGCGGGCCACGTTCGGAGCAGGGCGCCTCTTGTCGATAATCGCTAGGTTGGCTTTCAACCTTTTAGCAAAAGATCTGGCCCGTCCTACGCCTCCTGCATCCGGAGACACTATGGTCAAGTCTTTCAACGCCAAACTTTGGATGTGTTTCGCTAACACAGGAGCTGCCGTGAGATTATCCACAGGAATAGAGAAAAATCCCTGGATCTGTGGGGAGTGAAGGTCCATGGTTAGAACTCTGTTCGCACCTGCCGCTTCGAGTAGATCTGCCACCAGTCTAGCCGAGATGGCCACACGCGGCCTGTCCTTCCAGTCTTGTCTGGCATAAGCATAATAGGGGATCACGGCCGTAACTCTCTCCGCCGATGCACGTTTGAAGGCATCGATCATCAAAAAAATCTCCATTAGATGAAAGTTGGCATCGAATGCCCCCGTTTGGATGACAAAAACATCCTCTCTGCGCACATTTTCGTCAATGAAAAAATGGATTTCTCCATCGCTAAAACGCTCCAGCACAGACTGCCCGAGACCCATATTTAGATAGTCCACAACTTCTTTGGCCAGGGCAGAATTGGAAGAACCGGCAAACACTTTCATCGTATTCTCTTCCTTCACCTCTTTTCCTCCTAAAACTTCTCTCTAATCGAGGACATGCCCACCAACATCTGGCTGGGGTGGGAGGATTCGAACCTCCGAATGGCGGATCCAAAGTCCGCTGCCTTACCGCTTGGCTACACCCCAGTTAGTGTCTTCCTCCAGTAATCTGCTCGCGATAAAGTCGCCACAAGAACGGCGGAGGCCTCTTTCGAAATCGTTCTCAGCGCCATCTTTGCCTTTTGCTTTTGACGAAAAAGGCCAAAAATAGCCGAACCGCTGCCGCTCATTAAAGTCAGCTCTGATCCCTGCTCCTGGATTAGACTCTTAAGTGCTTTTATCTGAGGATAGGTACAAAAAACAGTCTCTTCTAAATCGTTTTCCAAAAAGGCAAGATCGCGGCTGTTTAAAAACCTGATAATTTTACTGTCTTTATCCTGTGAAGTCAAGGAGACACGCAGGTTCCCATATACAGATGCGGTCGAGACAGATAAAGACGGAAAGGCCAAGACACACAGATAAGGATCCAGGTCCTCGAGCGGAACAACGTTGTCGCCTTTGCCCTCTCCCAAACACAAGCCCCCGCTGAAAAAGAAGGGGACATCTGATCCCAAGAGGGCACCCAAATCCCGAAGGCTCTCTTTCCCCAGACCAAGCCTCCACAGTCGATTCAACGCCCACAGGGTCATGGCCGCATTGCTGCTGCCCCCTCCAAGCCCTTTGCCGGCAGGGATTTTTTTTCTCACATGAATTTCAACTCCCCGTTTGACGGCATGGCGTTTTTTCAGAAGGGCTGCAGCCTTGTAGATAAGGTTGGATCTGTCCCAGGATATAGAATCGTCATCCCCCTTCAGGACGATTTCATCACGTGGAAGGGGTAAAAACTCCATATAATCATACAAGTTGACCGACTGCAACAATGTCCTGATCTCATGGTAGCCATCATGCCTTTTTGCCAGAATTTCGATCCCAAGATTTATTTTAGCAAAGGACTTAACGCGCATGGTCGAGTAATTCCTGGATTTCTGCCCACGTTTTGGGCTGGTATAACTTGATAAATTTTTTGGAAAAAACATTCTCTTTTATCGGACGGTTTAGGTCGATGCTCAAGACTTTTACCTGGCCTGAACTCAAAGGATGATTAAAAATGATTCGGTGGGCAAACGGCGTATTCCCGATAAACTCTTCAACTTTAAACCAGAGGTCTTCTCTCTGCCCGGAGATAATCCGGCCTTCTCGATCTTTGACAAAAGACCAGTCTTTCAAATCTTTTTTTTGTATCACACCGCTCTGGTCCCAATTTCCACTCAAAAGATTGATCATTTCGGTTAAGTTTAACCGGAAACCCAGGAATTTATCGATAATTTCTTCTTCCTGGCCTTTCCAATAGACTTTTTTTTGAGGAACAACAAAATAGGCCTCTTCGTCCAGGATGATAATGCGATAAAGGATACGCCCTAAAGTCCCAAACACATCGATCCTTCCCCAATTGGGAAGATGGAAGAGAAAGGAAAACTTTGATCTTGCTGTTCCTTGATCCCCGGTAACCACCAAAGCCGCATGTCCTTCAATCCGCTCAACACGGGAAGGCAACGGCGATAGAGAAATAGGCTGGGATTGGCAGCAGGCAAGGGCTGCTATCACAAAACACATAACAACAGTCTGTACTTTCCGCAAAACGCGTCCTCTTTATCAGCCCGAATTGTCGAACAATAACAGGAGATTATTGTTTTTTCCTTCTGTCTCTTCCTCCCAGATCAAAGCCATAATCCTGTGGCACTCTATTTTTCCTTGTCGCCGGGCTACCATGTTGTGCATGTTTTTGTGTGCTAGCCCCTTGGGCTCTATTTTTTTGGGAGCTGCCCAGATCAAAACCGTAGTCCACCGTCTTCATCTTTTTCTGATTGCGTTTTTTTTTGCGCAGCACAGGATAAAGCGGAGACTTCAGCTTCCTGCCGAAACAGGATAGACTGGGATTAAACACCATAAGAACAATAAATAAAATAAGAATAACCAGGATTCCGTACATGGCAAGCGTCATTCGGTCCCTCTGGAATTAAATAATCTTGTCTGTTATCTTAACTATTATCATAAGGTGCACCCAAGGTTTAGTCAACCAGTCTCACTTATTCATAAAAATTCCGCAAGGCACTGCGAAAAATAAAATTCAAAACAGGAACGGTGGCTCTGGACAAAAAATGCGATCCTATCCTTTAGGAATTTTTTCCTCTGACTCTTCTTGAAAGTCAGGAATCTGGGACATGACATTTTCTTTGCCCATATAAAAGCCAAGGTAAAATGCTGAAGATGCAAGTAACAAGACAAACAAGGATTTAAAAATATCTCTCATGGTCTCTTTTTAAATTTTTATCCATATTCAAATAAAAGTCAACCCAAACATTGCAGACAAACACACCTTTTTTCTTGAACTGGCAGCTCTCCCACGAAAACAGGAAGAAAGTCACCCAATCCGATTGATTTTTCTCTGCATCCGGAGTATATTTTTGTAAGACTGCCCAAAAGGACAACCTTAAAAATGAGAAAAAAAATAGTGCTTTTTGTCTTTGTGCTTCTGCTTTTCATCACAACATCTTGGCCTCAAGGCTTGCGGAAGGCCAAGATGGCCGGTTCCTGGTACCCCAAAGATCCAGGCGCTCTTTCCCGCCTTATCGATAATTTCTTCCAAAATGTCCAGATGCCAGCCTTTCAATCAGGAGAGATCCTCTCCATAATTGTTCCCCATGCAGGTTATGCCTTTTCCGGTCAAGTAGCCGCCTACGCCTACAAGTTAATCCAGAACAAAAATTACAAGTCTGTTGTTATTCTCTCTCCATCGCATCGATTTGGGTTTGACGGTTGTTCCATCTATTTAAAGGGAGGTTATGAAACACCTCTTGGCATTGCAGAGGTCGATGCCAAACTTGCCGCTGACATATCAAAGGCCACAGGATTCGGGTATATCTCTCAAGCTCATCAAACAGAACATGCCGTTGAGATTCAAGTCCCATTTGTGCAAACAGTCTTCCCGCAGGCCAAAATCGTTCCAATCGTGATGGGAATTCCCACAAAAGTGACTATCCTCCGCCTTGCGGAAGGACTGAAAAAAGTTCTTGCCAGAAAAAAAGTCCTTCTTATCGCCTCGACAGATCTTTCTCATTTTTTAACAAAAGAGGAAGCCAATAAAAAAGATAAAAAGACCATTGCTCTAATCCAAGCTTTTAAAATAAGCGAGATCATCAGGAGATGCGAAAGAGGAGAAAACATCATGTGTGGTGGGGGGCCTGTTGCCACAGCTCTTTTCTATGGGAAGGATAAAGCCCGCTTGCAAATCCTGCAATACTCAGATTCCTCGCAGGCCACCCAGGATAGATCCCGTGTGGTGGGATATCTTGCTGCGGCCTTTGTCGTTAAGCCTTCCGCGAAAGAATTTCAACTTTCCAAACAAGAAAAAAAAGAACTGCTGCGGCTGGCTTATTCCGCCGTAAATCAGTATGTTCGGGAAGATAAACTTCCGGATTACAAACCCGAAAGCGTTAATCTCATGCAGAAGTGTGGTGCTTTCGTGACCATCAAAAAACATGGCCTGCTGCGTGGGTGTATCGGATTCATCGAGCCCTTCCTGCCTCTTCACCAGGCCATCATGCAGGCCAGTATTTATGCGGCCTGTCGAGACTCTCGATTTCTCCCGGTTACCCAGGATGAACTCGATGATCTGACAATAGAGATCTCCGTGCTTACTCCATTAAAAAAGATTGCCGATCCTCATGTTGTCACGGTAGGCAAACACGGCCTCGTGATCGAAAAAAATGGAAAAAAGGGAGTTCTCCTTCCCCAAGTGGCCGTCGAAAACAACTGGACTCGAGAAACCTTCTTGGAACAGGCCTGCCTCAAGGCAGGGCTACCGAAAAACGCCTGGCAAGCCGGAGCCGACATCTTTGTGTTTGAAGCCATCGTTTTTCACTAAGGCATTTTTATTTCCGTGATGGAATTTTGGTTATCAAAGGAAAGCCGTTCCACATATCCGAGAAGCTTGATGAGGGAAGGAGATGCTTGCCAGTGATACACAAGGGTTTTTATCTCATGTTGAGTCTGGTATAATATTTTTTTTCATTCAGAGGAAGACAATGCCGTTATACGAATATAAATGCACAAAATGCGGATCTGTTTTCGAACTTCTACAGAAAGTCAGCGATCCTCCGCTAAAGAAATGCGTCCACTGCCACGGTTCGGTAAAAAAAATCCTTTCTCCTCCGGCTCTTAAATTCAAAGGGAACGGGTGGTATGTCACTGACTATGCCTCAAAAGACAAGAAGAAATCAAATTCCGAACAGAAAGAAACGCCAAAAAAAGATAAAGACACAGGCACAGAAAAGAAAAGCACTCCACCTTTTTCCTCTGAAAATAAATAAGTTTTTGCACCACACATGCGCCCCTTTTAGAATCTCATCCTTTTCTTCCCCCCAGTCCTGTAAAAGCCTGGCAAGCGGATTAGGAAACTGTCAAAGGGGAGCGGGGACGGAGAATAAGCAGGCTGTCGAATCAGCTTGCCTGGTTTTTTGACAAGTTTTCGGTTACCGAATAAAATGAAATCCATGAAAATTGTGGTTCGTGCACCAAATTGGGTGGGGGATTCTATTCTTACTCTCCCGGCAATGAACACCATAAAAAAAAATTTCCCTGAGGCTGAGGTGTGGGTAGCCGCTAAAAAATGGGTAAATGACATTTTTCTAATGGGCAGCATGTTTACAGGCACCATTCTTCTCCCCCGGCATAAAGGCATTAGAAATATCATAGGACTAGCACGAAGTATCCGTAACTTTCAGTTTGATTTGGGCATCCTTTTCACAAATTCATTTGCATCCGCGCTTGTCTTCACTATGGCAAGAGTTCCCCAAAGATGGGGATACAAAAAAGACGGGAGGAGTTTTCTTCTTACCAAAGGAATTCCTGTTCAATTCAAAAAAAACCGCGTCCATCAGGCACACTATTATCTCGATCTTCTATCTGGTTTGGGATTGAAAGAATTCCCCGAAGAATTATCTCTTCCAGTCGACCAACAGGAACGGGCACAGACAGAAACATGGTTAAAATCACAAAATATCCAAACTGAACGTTCTCTTGTCATTATCAACCCAGGAGCTTATTATGGAAGCGCCAAAAGGTGGCCGGCCGAAAGGTATGCAGCGCTCGCTTCTCTCCTTCAAAAAAGAAAGCGAGCACAGATCCTGATTGTCGGATCTGCTGATGAAATTCCTCTCGCAGAAGCCATCTCCTCCCAAATGAGCGAAAAACCCCATGTTCTGTCAGGACAGACAAGCCTTCCCCGCCTGGCCGCCCTAATAAGTTTAGCCGATCTTTTTGTAACGAATGATTCCGGCCCGATGCATTTGGCAAACTCTCTAAAAATTCCGTTGGTCACCTTGTTCGGTCCGACAGAGCCAGCCCGGACCGGCCCGCTTCAGCAACCCGCTATCGTTATCCACAAGGGTGCTCCCTGTTGGCCCTGTTCCTACAGGCAATGTCCGTTTGATCACCGTTGCATGATGGATATATCTCCCATTGAAGTTTTCCAGGCTTGTCAAAAATTTTTAGGATGAAAAAACGCGCAGTCTTTCTCGACAGAGACGGTACTATCAACCAAGACGTAGGTTACCCCAACTCCTACGGCATGGTAAAAATCTTCCCTTACAGTTTCGCCGCCATCCGAAAATTGAATAAGGCCGGGTTTCTGGTGATTATAGTGACCAATCAGTCTGGAATCGGGAGAGGATTTATCGAAGAAAAAAACCTTCATAACATCCATCAGAAAATCCATCTCGCTTTTGCTCAAAAAAAAGCCTTCATTGACGGCATCTATTACTGTCCTCATTACGAGCGGTCCGAAATGCCAGAATACAGAAAGGCCTGCTCCTGCAGAAAGCCCGGCACCGGGATGGCCCAGCAAGCCGTTCGAGATTTTAACATTGACACCACTAAATCCTACATGATCGGGGATAAAATAGAAGACATTCTTTTCGGAATGAATATCCATGCGAGCCCTATTCTTTTGTTAACAGGATTTGGCCAAAAGTCTCTCCCGGAACTCAGAGAAAAGGGAATGGAACCGGCCCATGTGGCAAAAACACTGATAGACGCCGTTGAGTGGATACTCGAGAGGGAAAAACCAAAACATTTAGCAAAAAAAAGGATCAGATGATCAGGTTCGATGATATTTTGGAGGAGGCCTCTTCTCTCTATTCAGAAAAAGACATCACTATTCTTAAAAAGGCATATGTGTTTGCGGCCAGGGCTCATAAAGGACAGGTCCGCCGCTCAGGAGAACCTTATCTGAGCCACCCGCTCGAAGTAGCCAGGATGCTTTCAGAAATGAAGCTCGATTGTGTCACTCTAGCCGCTGGGTTACTGCATGATGTACTGGAAGACACCGATGTGACATCCGGTGACCTGGAGAAAGACTTCGGGAAGGAAATTGCCGGGCTTGTTGAAGGAGTCACAAAGATCAGCCGCGTCCAAGAAGCTTCTCCTGAAATCAGGCAGGCTGAAAGTATACGCAAAATCATTCTGGCCATGACCGATGATCTGCGCGTTATTTTCATCAAGCTGACCGACCGGGTTCACAACCTCAAAACGTTAAAGTTTCTCCCCGAAAACAAACAAAAACAGGTCGCCCAGGAAACCTTGGAAATTTATGTTCCCATCGCAAACAGGCTTGGAATGGGACGGATAAAGGCAGAACTGGAGGACCTTTCTTTTCGATATGTTTCTCCCGAGGAATACTTTAAGATGGCCTCGCTGGTTGAGCCCCGGAGGAAGAAAGCGGAAAAGGAGATCAAAAAAATCAAAAAAACTCTCCGGGGATTGATGGCAGAAAATAATATCACCGCCGATATTTTTTCACGTATAAAACGCCTTTACAGCATTTACAACAAGATGAAATATCAAAACATCGATTTTGATCAAGTTTACGACTTCATGGCTATCCGAATCATTACAGATTCGGTCAAAAACTGCTATGCCGCTCTTGGAATCATTCATCAAAGATGGCCTCATTTTCCGCACCGGTTCCGGGATCTCATTTCCATGCCCAAGCCTAATCTGTACCAGGCCCTTCACACCACGATCATCACCGAAAATAAGCAGACAATTGAAATCCAAGTTCGCACACAGGCCATGCATAATATGGCCGAAAATGGGATTTCGGCACATTGGAAATACAAAGAAAAATCGCCCCGCGCCATCATAAAAGAAGATGCTCGACTTCACTGGCTAAGAGAGATGGTGGAGCTGTACAAAGAACAAAAGAGTCCAAAGGAGTTTTTAAAAAATTTAAAAATTAACCTTATTCCGGAAGAAGTCTACGTGTTCACTCCTAAAGGAAAAGTCGTCACGCTTCCTGCGGGTGCTTCGGTTCTGGATTTTGCCTTCAAAATTCACTCTGAAATCGGACTTCAAGCCAAAGAGGGCATCGTCAACGGCCAGAAGACTCCATTAAAAACCGTTTTGAAGACAGGAGATATCATCGAAATTTTCACTTCCCCTGAAAAACGGCCCAGTCGAGATTGGCTGAACAAGGCTTTTACCTCAAAGGCCAGATATCACATCAAACACTGGTTCAAACAGCAGAACAAAATAAAGAATACGGCTATGGGCAAAAAACTTTGGGAGAAAAAAATTACAGAATACAAATTGCCGGGTGCATCTTTAAAGAAAGAAAATCTTTTGAAAATTCTCGCAGAGGAAACGCCCTATCGGGTTCCGGACATCGACGCCTTTTATGTTTTGATCGGCTCAGGAAAAGTGATTCTGAATAAACGGTTCATGGAAAAAATTTTACATGGAGAAAAATTATCGGATAAAAAAGAAACCATTCTAAAAAAAGTCGTGGCAAAAGTTACAAAAAAGCCTAAGCCGATGATCGAAGTTAAAGAAAGGGATGAGGCCATTATTAACCTGGCCAAATGTTGCGCACCCATTCGTGGAGAGCCAATCCTGGGCTATATCACTTCAGGCAAAGGCGTAACGGTTCACGCCCAGAGGTGTTCGCTCGTGAAAAAAGAACTCCTCGACCCTCAGCGCTTCGTGGACGCCTCCTGGTCTTCCTCTTCTGCAGAGGGCGTTTATCAAAGCAGGATTTTAGTAAAAAGCCAAGATTCGCCGGGCGTTTTAGCCCAGCTCACAACCGCAATAGCTGAACTGGGAGGAAATATCACCAAGGCTCACGTGGATACGTATGCCGATAAAAAAGCACAGATAAAACTGACTATCGTAATTCGAGATATAAAACACCTTGAACAAATCATAAAAAAAATATTAGGAATTAAAGAGGTCTCTTTTGTCGAAAGAGTCTAGACGGTCTTGGTAACTTTCCCGGATCGGAGGCATCTTGTGCACACCCATATGCTTTTTGTCCCTGCCGGGGTTTGCGCTCTGACCTTTTGCAGATTCGGCTTCCATTTCTTCTTGGAGGCCTTATGTGAATGACTAAGACTTTGCCCAAAGACCGGGGCTTTTCCACATATCTCACACGCTTTTGGCATTTTTCATTCTCTTTAAATGGCAATTCTGAACAAGCATTTATACCACAATTGAGTCCAAAAACCAACCTATTAGGAATTTCCCGTGTGTTTGGTCATTTATTGTAAAGATTTTTACTTTGGAAAACACCTCTTAATTAAAATTTTACATGTTTTACGCACCACTCTTCCCCACAGAACACTTTTCCCCAGATGCAACGGGTTTACCCCTGGGTCTATTTGGTACAATTATTGCAGAAGCTTTTTACTGGCTTGACGTAAATTTTCAAAACAAGTATCTTAGTTTATAAGAAAGATGAATAAAAAAGCTGTTTTTATTATCCTCCTGCTGCCTCTTTTATTTGTTTTTACTCGTTGCACATCCTCAATCCCTCAATCCCAGCTTCATTTCGGGATACTTGCTGCCCAGCGAAATCTTTGGGATGAAGCCATCTTCCGCTGGAAAAAAGCCGTTCAGATTGAACCTGATTCCCCTGCCGCTCACAACAACCTGGCCGTTGCATACGAAAAAAAAGGTCTATGGGAGGTAGCGGGAAAAGAATATGAAATCGCTCTCAAACTGAGTCCTAAGAATGAATATATCCAGGCCAATTATGAAAAATTCAAAAAACGTCTCGAAGAGGGTGACAAGGATGAGGACAAAGACAACAAAGATAAAAAGAAAAAAAAGAAATAACCTCTTTTTGTTGCTCGGCGTCTTGTTTTTTCTTTCCTGCGGCACGGGAGAACAACTGCGGCTGCGAATTGGACTGCCACGGAAATCACCGATAAATCTAGAAAATTTTAAAGAGATTATCATAACAAACTTTTTTATAAAAGATAAAGCAAAGGATTTTGATCTCAACAAAGAATTGAGCGAATATTTCACGACAGAACTCGACCAGAAAATCGATAAAAAAATCTCGTCCGCAGAAATTTTGTTAGAAAATGAAGACGTATTCCAGGATAGAAACTTCTGGCAAAAAATATGCCCAGGCAAAAAGGAAAGCCTCCTATTCACAGGAAGCCTGGAATACTCGGAGGAAATCCGGAAGGCAATCAAATCTGTGGATAAAAGGCGGTTTGAAGAGCCATTTCCGGAGGAATCCCGGATTGAGGAGCGCAGGTTTTACTCTTTCTCCCTTCAACTCTATCTCATTGACACACAATCAGGAGAGGCGCTCTATAAAAGAACTTTCAACGAAACCAAAACTTACAAAAACCCTAATCAAACCGCCTATTTTGCTTTTTATGACATGATGTTGAACGTAAGAGATAAGCTTTTCCGCCAGATCCTGGGGGAGGAACAAATCCAAGAAAGATATCTCATCAAGTAAAAACCAAGGAGAAATCATGCAATCTATAAAGAGATACTTTTTTCTTTTTCTCTTTGTTTTCATCGGTGCAAATTTGAGCTTCTCTCAAATAATGTATTATCCCTATTACGGAAAGAATAAAGTCCTTTATACAAATTTCAAGTGGAACGTTTACAAAACCGATCATTTCAACATTTTTTATTACACGGATGACATCCGGGATCTTAAAATAATCGCCAACCTCGCTGAGAGCGCGTACAAATCCATAAGCCAGGATATCAAACATCAGCTCTCCGCCTCCGTCCCCCTTCTCTACTATAGAACCTCCACAGATTTCTACCAGACAAACTTGTTTCAGCTCCCCGAAGGCGTCCTTGGTGTGGCAGAACCTCTCCTGTACCGCATCGCGATCCAAGGGGATATGGCGATCGACGAAATTCATGATCTCATCGAGCATGAGCTCAGCCATGTCTTCGAATACGATATTCTCTGGGGATCACCTGGAGGAGTGCTGTATGCTCTGTCCCAGCCCCCGGGGTGGATATTCGAAGGATACTGTGAATACAACACCCGGACATGGGCGCCGTGGTCTGCAATGATCGTCAGGGATGCCGCACTGAATGACCGCATTCCTGAATTGGTGGGTGGCGGGCATCTCGCTTCTCGTTATCCTCTGCCTCGGCCCCCAGATTACGATTTTGGTCACGCTCTCTTTGACTTTATCGAACACAAATACGGCAAAAATGGGATCCGGGACTTCTGGCATTCCATGAAGAATACCCCCCTCATAGGCAACCAGAATCCAATTAAGCGTGCATTCAAGCAGCCGGTGAAAGAGTTCAATTACGAATTTAAAAAATACCTTCGTGCCAAATTCAAACCTTTCTTGACGAGAGAAAATCCTGAAGACTACAGCATTCCTATTGGTCCCGAATTCCCCCTGAATCCTTACTACTATGCTTACTCAATTGCGCTGTCTCCTTCTGGCGATATTGTTGCAGCTCTTCTCGCAAATTACAAAGATTTAGACTATGACATCATTCTATTTTCCACAAAAGATGGGAAAGTGATTAAAAACATCACAAAGGGATACACAAACAAATATGAATTCATCCGGTTCGAAGTGGATCCATCAAAGGGTCGGGATATCGCTTGGTCTCCGGATGGAGACCGGATTGCTTTTTTCGGACGTTCCGGACAAAAACACTCTCTTTTCATAGCCAATCCTTTGACAGGCAAAATCGTTCAGAACGTAAGAATTAAGCAGGACCAGCCTTCCGCTCCCAGCTTTTTTCCTTCCGGAGATGAGCTTCTTTTTACGGCATTCGAGAATGGGATTCACGATATTTTTAAAATAAACCTTGCGAGCAGAAAGGTCCTGAATTTAACCGCCAATGATCTTTTTGAGAAAGCTCCGACCATATCCCACGATGGAAAAAAAGTCGCCTACACTATTCGCATGGATGCCTATGATAAACTTTTTATCTCCCCTGCAAACAACCTGAAAAAAAGGACTCAATTGACCTTTGGGCCAGGAAATACAATCACGCCAACATTTTCTCAAAACGGTAAGGAACTTTACTTTTCAGGCGACAAAAAAGAAGCCTATAACATCTATTCCCTCAACCTGGAAAGCGGCGAGATCAAGCGGTTTACGGACGTAAGAACAGGCAATTTTTTTCCTTACCCCATGCCGAACGAATCCGATACGGTCCTTTTCTCCTCCTTCAACAAAGGGGCTTTTCAGATTTTCAAAAGCAAAATAGAAGGCCAGGTGGAAGAATCCGTGACCTTCGCCAAGAAGGACAATGAGGAGGAATTCGAGCGATTCGAGCCGATCGTAACTGTGGATATCGACGAAAAAAAGATTACCCCCTACAAAGGACTGAGCAAGCTTTTCTTGAACAACCGGCCCCCTATTGGTGCGATTATTTCAACAGACGGTTCGATTTACGGCGGCACAGCGCTCTCCTTTTCTGACCTTTTGGGAGATCACAATTTCAGCCTGGTAGCATACCAGGTAAGAAGCTTTCGCTCTTACAGCTTCTCGTATGCAAACCTGAAAAAAAGATTTCAATTTATAGCCGAAGCCTTTCAGTACACCATTTATTATTATACGCCTTACAGTTATGTAGACCCCTTTTATTACGAGCGGCTCTCCTATAGAGATGCCCTGGCAACAAGAAAAATTTCCGGCGCCAGCTTCAATGGTTTCTACCCGTTCAATCGATACTATAGAGCTCAAGCTGGCCTTAGCTTTCTCAATTACGAAGAGGATTTTTTTGATCCTTTCTTTAGCCAAGCGCTTGGCCAGTCAAATCAAGCTTATGGATATTTCTATAACGGAAACGCTCTCTCGGCTTCGGCTGCCCTAATCGGAGAGACAACCCATTTCAGATATTATGGCCCTTACGCCGGAAATACTTTCCGGCTCAGTCTTTCCCAGACCATCCCTGTGTCCAATCGTTTTATCCGCAACACAACAGTCGAGGCTGACCTTCGTCAATATTTGCCGATCGGAGGAGACACTCTTTTTGCCTTCCGTCTCAATATTTTTGCGAGCATGGGAAGGAATCCCTACGTTTTTTATTGGGGTGGAAACAACCAGGTCCGTTCTTCGTATTACTACAATATTGTGGGAAACAAAGGCTGGTACGCAAACTTAGAATTCAGAATTCCTCTGGTGAATGCCGCGTCAACGATAATCGGTCAGATCGGACCTGTTCGCGGCGTGTTCTTCTTTGATATGACCCGTGCCAAACTCGGAGGATATCCCGCAAAATTCTACGAATTTGAAGGTATCAGCAATTTTGGAACTCCGATGTTGAGAGTATCAGATGCAATCGGATCATACGGTTTTGGAATTGAATTTTTCCTCCTCGGTCTTCCGATGCATCTAGACTGGGCAAAAAGGCTGGAGATTGCAGATATTTCCAGCCCGCTCAAGATTCATTCTTTCGGAAAATTCGATCTGAAATTCTGGATTGGATTCGATTTCTAGCCCGATATTTTTTACCAAAAAAAGAAATCCTAAAAAAAATCACAATTTTCTTGAATTTGAATATCGGGAGTGCTATTATGTCCGAGCCTTCTCCACAGAAGTTATTCAGCAAACCAGAAGGTTTTCCACAAGTGTGGAAATATCTGTGGAAATCTTAAACTATCACATGGAAGACAAACAAAACGCTAATCCTTGGCTTCAAATCAAAGAAGCTGTTAAACAAGAAATCGACAGAAATAGTTATGAAACCTGGTTCGACCCAACAATATTTATAGGTCAAGAGGGCAACGGTCTTTATATCAAAGTCCCAAATTCCTACTTTAAGGACTGGCTCTCGTTTCATTATCTCAGCTTAATAAATAAATGTTCAACAGCTCTTTTTGGAAAGGTTTTCGAGATAAAATATATTTTCGAGGACACGCCCAATCAATTTATGAGGCGATCTCCACATGAACGCCGGTCCAGGCATGGGGGCCTGCTTAATCCCAATCTAAATCCCAACTATACGTTCGAAAACTTTGTCGTTGGTTCCTGCAATCAATTTGCTCATGCAGCCGCCTCTGCGATTGTGAATAATCCTGCAAAATCATACAACCCTTTATATGTTTATGGGGGCGCGGGTTTAGGAAAAACCCACTTGATGAATGCCATCGGCCACAGCATCCTGGATAATAATCTCGGCCTTAAAATTTTGTATATAACGACTGAAAAATTTATGAATGACTTGATCAATCACCTCCAATACGGAAAGGTTCTGGATTTTCGTCAAAAATACCGCAGCGTGGATGTCCTTTTAATAGATGATATCCACTATCTCTCAGGAAGAGAAAGAACTAAAGAAGAATTTTTCCATACCTTCAATCACCTTTATGACAGCCAGAAGCAAATCGTCATTTCCAGCGACTGCCCCCCTAAAGAGATCCCTAATCTTGAGGAAAGATTCAGCTCTCGCTTTGAATGGGGATTGATTGCCGACCTCAAACCTCCTGATATCGAAACAAGAATAGCCATTCTCAATAAAAAATCTGAACTTGAAGATATATCGCTTCCTGAAAGCGTGGCCCTGTATATATCAGATAAAGTCCACTCTAACATTCGAGAGCTTGAAGGCTATTTGAGAAGAGTTATCGCATATTCTTCCCTCAAAGGAGAGCCGATCGATCTTGATCTAACTAAAGAAGCACTAAAAACACTTCTGGATTCATCTATGACGATTGTCACAGTTGAAAAAATTCAAAAAACCATCGGCCATGAGTTCAAGATTAAGATATCCCAGCTAAAAGCAAAGAACAATTCCCCGAAGATTGCCTTTCCCAGACAAATCGCCATGTATCTTTCAAAACAAATGACAAAAACCTCTTTGTCAGAGATTGGTAAAAAATTCGGTGGAAAACATCACACAACCGTTCTCCACAGCATAAGAAAAATAGAAAAATTAAGAACAAAAGACACAGAATTTGACAAAAAAATAAACACATTGATCAACCAAATCCATTAGGAGAATCAATAAATTAGATGAGTTTTGCACATTTTCAATTGATTTTATTATTATTATTACTTAATCTAATTTATATTTATTATTAGTAATAAATAAGTTTGTGTAAAGGTGGAAAAATGAAATTTTCAATCAATAAAGAAGATATCCTCCGGGAATTACAGCTTCTTCAGGGGATTGTCGAGAAAAGAAATACGATGCCCATTCTGGCGAACATTTTGATTAATGCCACTGAAAGCGAAGTGGAACTTGTCGGAACGGACCTTGAGGTCGGTCTAAAGACACATTTCCCGGCTCAAATCGATGACACAGGATCAATAACGATTTCAGGAAAGAAAGTTTTTGAGATCGTTCGATCTCTAGCCGAAGATCAGCAAGTCGTTTTTTCCGAAGAGAAAGATCTTATGATGGAAATCACTTCTGGAGAGAGTGAATTTAAGGTTTTGTGTTTAGCGAAGGAGGACTATCCTCCGATGCCGGTGCCCAAATTTGAAAAAAACATCATCCTTCCTATGGAAAAATTCAAGGAGATGATCGATCGTGTGTACTATGCGATTACTCAGGAGCAGAGGTATTATCTCAATGGTGCTTTGATGCTTTTACGAGAAAAGCAAATGGAACTCGTGAGCACAGATGGCCACAGGTTGGCCTATACAAGCCTTCCTGTTGAGGGTTTGCAAGTAGAAGACGAGATAAAGACGATTGTTTCAAAAAAAACGCTGAATGAACTGAGAAAGTTCGAGGATGAAACAGTCGAGTTCGATTTAGATGAGAACAACCTTTTTTTTCGAGTTCGAAACAGAACCCTGGTATCGCGGATAATAGAAGGTAAATTTCCAAACTATGAAGCAGTAATTCCCAAGGAAAATCCAGAAGTTCTGGAGATATCAAGAGAGAAGATTGCCGATGCGATAAGACGTGTGTCACTTCTTTCGACCGAAAGATCAAAAGGAATCCGGTTTAACATCGAATCAGATCAAATTAAGTTGTATTCTTCTAATCCTGAAATAGGGGAGGCGAGGGATAAAGTTGATGTGGATTACAAAGGAAAGGCAATGGAAATTGGATTCAACTCTCAATATTTATTGGATTTTATGACAACCATAAAATCAGAAAAAATACTATTTGAGTTAAAAGATGAAAACAGTGCGGTGTTGATGAGACCGGCTTCAGATAATGACATTAAGTACCTGTATGTTTTGATGCCGATGAAGATATAATTTCAGCGGTTTAATCGAATAACATATTTTTTACCAATAAGTGAAAGCTTTCCTTCAGAGTCAATAATAACCGCTCCGTATTCAGGAAATTTATTCAGAATTTTTTCCGGCTGATGGGAGACAAACAGCGCGGTTGAAAGAGCGTCACAGATCAGAGCTTCAGGTCCCACGACCGTTACGCTTTGTTTGCCTTTAGAGGGATAGCCAGATTCGGGGTCAAAAACATGGTGATAACGGATACCATCCTGGATAAAATAACGCTGATAATCGCCAGTGGTAGCAGCCCCTATATTTGATAAAGACAGAATGGCGGAAACCCCGTTGGCCCGCGGATGTTTGATGCCTATCTGCCAGGAATTCTGCTCAGGGTTCTTGCCCCAACAGTAAAGATCTCCGCCAGCATTGATAAATCCATTTTTGACTCCCATCTGAATCAATGCCTGGGATGCCAAATCGACAGCAAAACCCTTGGCAATGCCTCCCCAATCAAGTTCCATTCCTGGTAATAGGTTTAGTTTACCGGCCTCCAGAGAAATTTTATCCATCCCGATATTTTCTAGAGCGCGGTCGATCTCCTCGGGAGATGGGACACGATGAGAATGGTCATGAAATCCCCAGATGCTGGAGAGAGGGCCCACGGTGATATCAAAACATCCTTCTGACTTGCTATAGACAGCTAGGGATTTTTTATAAAGATTTATCACAAGAGGGGAGGAATAGGCCCTCGCACCGGGAGAAAAATCACGTTCAATGTCTTGAAATACCCGACGGACTTCTTCTTTTGCAGTGGTAAAATCCGATGGCAAACAGAAAAGATTTATTTCGCAAACGGTGTCAAAAAACAGAAGGGTTGCTGTCTGCCACTTCCCCTCAACACGACAACTTGACAGAAACAGCAAGAAAAGAGAAATAGAGAGCCGAGTCTTTTTCGTCATATATGGTCTTTCTGGTAGAGAAATTTAATTTTTTATGAACAGAGACAAAAAGTCAATGGGAGAGAACGGGCTGTTTTTTATTGACAGAAAATTCAAATGCATATATTTTGTTTCTATTCTTAACAAGGATTCCTTTGCGGTGCCTGAATAAACGGGAATGGTTGAAAAAATAGAGGAATTATGGGAGTGAAGTTTCGCCTTTGTGTGATGATGTTCCTGCAATACGCAATCTGGGGCGCATGGAGCCCTGTGCTGTCAGATTATTTATTGAACGAACTTGGGTATAGCGGAACACAAGTCGGAATCATCTACAGCTTGCTGCCTCTTGCAACCATCGTCGCCCCTTTTATCGGCGGGCAAATCGCTGACCCGGACTATGCCAGCCAAAAAGACACTGCAGTCCTCCAACTGGTGGGGGGGGGGCGCCCGGTGTTTTTATTTAAG
>CAZOJY010000002.1:0-96947 GCA_964580235.1 uncultured Eubacteriales bacterium
TATTTGTTCGGCACGGCTTTGCCGGCAATCCCGATAGCAGTTAACAACGAAATCCCTCCTTCTAGCAAAAGACTCAATGTTCGGCAAAAAAGTGAGATGGCTGACTCCAGCCAAATGATGCGTCCGTACGGGATCTTGAGCTTGAGCCTGTGCAGTAAAATCCGGGTTTTCTCTTTCCTTTTCATCATAAAATAGGCAATAAAAAGCGATAGAAGAAAAGCGATCAAATACAAAAGGTGGTCTTTGACGAAAAAAGAAAAGGCCATCAGGGAGCGTGTCACACCGGGCAACTGCGAATCAAAGTCGGCATAAAACTGGGAAAAACGCGGAATTACAAAATTTATCAGAATCAGCAGCAGCATTAACGAAAAGAAAAGTAAGAGCGTAGGATAAGTCAGCGCGGCCCGTATTTTCGATTTTGTAAGAGAGATGATCTTGGCGTAATCGATAAACCGCTTGATGGTTCCGTCCAAATTTGCACTCCGCTCACCTGCCATGAGAGAAGCAAGGTAAACTGTCGAAAAATGCTCTTCATATGGAGAAAAAGCTTCAGACAGAGATTTCCCCGCCCGGATATCGTTCTGAATAGCCATCAGCAGTTCTTTGAGGTGCTGACTCTTGACGCGGCTGATGATGATATCTATGCTCTTGACGATAGGATATCCCGCTTTTATAAGAGCAATGAGCTCCTGGTTGAAAAGAATAAAATCCTTGTCTTTGATCTTTTTCTCAAACGGAAGAAGGGGAATTTCAATCTTCTTCCAATCCCTCTTGATAGACAACACACAGAATCCCTGCTCCTCAAAACGTTTCTTACATTCATTGTAAGACGGCGCAAGAAAAGATTCAGAGATCATATTTCCATCCTCGGTTGCCACTCGACAGAGATAGTAAGGCATTGTAATTGTATATACCCTTAAAGTAATTTAATTGTTAAGGAAAAATTCATATTAGGGAATCCTCCCTGAATTGTCAACTTGACTTGGCTGTTACGTACCTGCATTTTACACCAGAATTATTTTTCCTCTCGTCAAAAATTAAGTAAATAGCCTTTTGAGATGAATCTTGTGGTGATTTTTTCCATCTTTAGAGGTCAGATCCGTTTGGGAGACATCTTATATTGACAAAATCTTCAGAAAATCTTATTGTAAAGGCGGATGAAAACTAAAGTTTTGTTTGTTCTCACCATGTTATTTCTGCTCCCTCTTTCCATGTCTTCTGGCAGTCCGAATAAGCACCGATCAACAGAAGCTTCCCAAAGCACCAAAAAACCCAAGTACGATTATGATTATATGAGCAGCATTCTCTCGAGAAATACAAAACCCCTAGGATTGAAAGAAAATGTCTTGCTGAAAAAGCTCCTGAACCAGCCGAGTATTACCTGGGCCATAAGGGCAGGAGGCCGGCACATCCTTAACTGAGGTCTATATCATATATTTTTTATCGTGTTGATTCAATTTTTTGGATTCTTTAACGATTTGAAAAAAAAGACTGTTTTGGCTGGCGATGCATAAAAAAACCTTGTTGATCGTTTTCATTGTTTCGACCTTTTTGGCATTGGGAGGCGTGAACATCGTTAAAAAAGTGGGCTGGAAAGAGCCCACTGATGGAGTCACCTGGAAAAAAAAACCGCAAGGCTTAACCGCAACTGAAGTTCTCGAGGGCAGTCCTGCCGAACTGTATGGTATCCGACAAGGAGATATTCTCGTCAAGATCAACGACATCCCGGTCCAAACCAATATCGATGTGGCCAAGAATTTGTGGATAGCCTGGAATACGAACCAGAATCTCAACTATCAGATTCTTCGGGAAGGAGAGGCTCCCCTCACTCCCACTTTTTTCCCGAACGAAAAAGGTATTAATCTCATCTACTTCTACCTTATTTTGATCGGCTTGACAACTCTAGTCATCAGCCTCATCATCTTTTTCAATTCTAAAAAACCGCTAACCATACCCTACATCATATTTTACCTGTCGATGCTCTCTTTTTACGGCTTTTATGTATTTTCGCCCACAGGCAAGTGTGATTTTTTAGATAGTCTTTTTTTGTGGTTGGACAAAATCGCGTTTTTGGCTTTTCCTCCTTTGCTTTTGCACTTTTTTCTCATTTTTCCGGTCAGAAAAAAAATCCTGAAAAAGAAACCGTCTGTCACTTATTACTTGTACATGCCCAGCAGCATTCTTCTCATGTCCCACATTTTTTTCCACATCCCACTTATCCGGACTTATAACGACGCTTTTATGCTTCATATTCATGACCTCCTCGAGAGGATGAACCTATTTCTGTTTGCTCTGTTCTCCCTCAGTGTTCTCATCATTATTTTCCGGGATAAAATCAAAGCCACAAATCTCATCATAAAAAGACAATTAAAATGGATTTTATTCGGATTGGGTTTTGGAATTATTCCGTTCACTTTTTTCTACATCTTTCCTTACCTTGCCGGCCAAACTCCTCCCAGGGCGGCAGAGTTTTCCATCATTTTCCAAGCCTTGATTCCGCTGACATTTGCGTATTCCTTATCCCGATACAAGTTGATGAATCTGGAAGTCATTCTCAAAAGAGCTGTGACTCTCATTTTTTCGTATGTGCTGATTGCTATACTGTACTTTATCGTCACTTCCCGGACACAAGCTTTTTCCGAGAACAAGTTCAACGCAGTTATTCTTGGAATCCTGGTCCTCATTTTAGGAGCAACTTTTTTTACGCCATTGACAAAACTCATCCAGTCCATCCTTGACAGAGCCATCTACAAACGAAGTTATAAATACAGAAAAACTCTGCTTTCGATAAGCCAAGAGATCAGCCGAGAAAGGAACCTTCAAAAGCTTTCTCATTCCATTCTTGAACTGATCAGCAATGCCCTTTTGATCGAAGATATTGCCCTGCTTCTTCCAGTGGAAAAGATTCCCAATACTTTCTCTGTCTTGGAATCTAAAGGCAAACTGCCCCCACCTAAGGCCCTTGTGCCATTCGAGAGCCACCTCTTCCGGGAATTCAAGAACCGGGAATATTTGTCCTCTTTTTCTTTTACGGAAAAAAAGGACCTTCAAAGACGATTTGACAAGCTTTCCTCTCAAGGTTTTCATCACCTCCTTTCCCTGAAGGTCGAAAAAAAACTCATCGGATGCCTTGGAATGGGGAAAAAAAGGGATAACACGTATCTGAGCAGCGAAGACTGGGAATTGCTGAGAACCATCTCTTCTCCGGTGGCTCTTGCTCTGGAGAATGCCTATCTGTATGACCAAGTTAATCTGAGAGCACATGAGCTGGAGAGGTTGAAAGAATACAGCGAAAATATCATCGAAAGCCTCACCGTGGGCGTAGCCGTGCTCGATCAAAGCGGAAGAGTGATAGGATGGAATCGTGTTCTCGAGAAGTCGTTCGGAAAAATGGAAGAGGAAGTCAAGGAAAAGGAACTGATTGACATTCTCGGCGACAATAATTTTTCCGCCCTTTTCCCTCCCGATACCCAACAGAGTTTCCGCCTGTTGAGCGAAATAACCATGGAGATGCCAGATGGAGGAAAAAAGATTTTTGATATCACAAAAACGCCCCTTTTAGATAACCAAATGGATCCCTATGGAACCGTGATCGTTTTCGAAGACATCACAGAAAAAATCACGATGCAACAGCAATTGCTCACATCTGAAAAGCTTGCTTCCATCGGGCTGCTCTCTGCCGGTGTGGCCCACGAAATAAATACGCCTTTAACCGGCATCTCAAGCTATGTGCAGATACTCCAGAAGAAACTTTCAGAGTCTTCCCACTCCCAGGTTTTGGAGAAGATTGAGGCTCAAACGGACAGAGTGGCAAAAATCGTGAAAAATCTATTAAACTTTGCCCGGAATCCCTCTGAATCTGTCTTTCAAAAAGTAAACCTCAGCGAAAATTTGCAAGAAATAATCTCTCTTATCGATTATAAATTAAAAAATATGAACATCGAGCTCGAATTGGATGTCCACCCCATAAAATCCATATGGGCCCAGGGAGAAAGAATTCAACAAGTTTTCATCAATATTATCCTCAATGCTATGGATGCCATGCCTGATGGAGGAAAGCTAAAAATTGAGCTTTCTCAAAAAGACAATCATGCCGCCGTTCTTATCGAGGATACAGGAACAGGTATCAAAAGCCAGCATTTGCCTCACATCTTTGATCCCTTTTTTACAACAAAAGGCATCGGAAAAGGGACTGGCCTCGGCCTATCCATCAGCTATGCCATCATAAAAGAACATGAGGGCCGGATCACTGTAGAGAGCGAAAGCGGGGAGGGATCCCGATTCGCCATTTTTATTCCGATGGACTTAGACAAGAGAAAGTTAAACAAAACGCATCCATTATGAAAGAGAAAACATGGCTAAAAAAGGATTGATTCATATTATTGACGACGAACCAATCATTCATGAAGTCCTGGGGGATCTTTTGACCTCAGAAGGTTATGAAGTCGAGATTTCCTTTAATGGAGAAGAAGCATTAGAAAAACATTCCCCGGATAACTATGACCTCATTCTCCTTGATCTCCTGATGCCCGG
Source organism: uncultured Eubacteriales bacterium (assembly GCA_964580235.1). Lineage (GTDB taxonomy): Bacteria > Acidobacteriota > Aminicenantia > Aminicenantales > Aminicenantaceae. Next base: position 4,534 of record CAZOJY010000002.1, read on the forward strand.
GATGAATGGAATCGAAGTCCTGAAGAAAATAAAAAAGATAGATCCCCAAACAGTTATCATTATCATAACGGCCTATGCCTCTGTGGAATCAGCTATTGCCGCTATGAAAATTGGAGCTTTTGACTACATCCAGAAACCATTCAAGCATGATGAACTGTTACTTACCATCGAACGAGCTAGAGCGCATAAAAAACTACAGGACGAAAATATTCGACTAAAGGAAGAACTCAAGAAAAAATTCAGCTTCGAAAATATCATCGGCAAGAGCAAAGTGATGAATAATGTCTTCGATATCATCAAGGCATCTGCCCCTACGCGCAGCACAATTTTGCTGCAGGGAGAAAGCGGGACGGGCAAAGAGCTTGTGGCACGGGCCATTCATCAGAGCAGCGATAGGGCAAACGCTCCTTTCATCATCATCAACAGCGGCTCCCTTCCTCCTGACCTGTTAGAGAGCAATCTTTTCGGCCACTTGAAAGGGGCTTTCACAGGAGCTGTCAGCGACAAAAAAGGCCTTTTCGAAGCCGCAGACAAAGGATCTATTTTTTTTGATGAGATCTCAACTCTCAACATGGAAACGCAGGCCAAATTGCTCCGTGTCATGCAGGATCGTGAGTTTATGCGGCTGGGAGGAACAAAGACGATCAAGGTCAATGTGCGCGTCATTGCCGCCACTAATTCAGACCTGGAAGACCTGATCGAAGAAAAACAATTCAGACAAGACCTCTTTTTCCGTCTCAATGTCATAAAAATCGAACTTCCTCCTTTGCGAGAGCGGAAAGAAGATATCCCTCTTCTCGTGAAGCATTTCCTGGATATATACAGCAAAGAAAACAAAAAAGAAATTATCGGCGTCAGTGAGGATGTCATGGAAGTCTTCGCAAATTACGACTGGCCGGGAAACATCAGGGAATTGGAAAATCTTATCGAACGCGCCGTCGTCCTCACCAAAACAAGGTTGATCACAAGAAATAACCTGCCTCCCTTTTTATACAAATCCGAAGGAAAAGAGGATGAGGCTCACATGACCGCGGTAAATACCGGAACCCTCAAACAACAGACTCATTTTTTCCAGAGAAATTGGATCTTGGAGGCATTAAGAAAAACAAATGGTGTTCAGAAAAAAGCAGCCCAACTATTGGGAGTCAAACCCACCACACTCAACGAGATGATCAAAAGACTTGAGATCGATATCACCAAAATAGACAGCTGAGTCCCTTGGAAAGCCGCCCATGAATCAGTGAAATTTGCCAGGAACTGCCTTATCGGGATTGATTTTTATTTTTTTGGGTTTGTGGGAGAGATCGAACTCAGCCGTGTGTTCTTTTTTATCGACAACAATCATCTTCCGGACTTTCTTCCCATCCTGAATCCACTCCACCCACAAAGGAAAAACGAACGGATCTGTCAACTGGGAGATGTGAAATTTAAGACGATATTCTTTTTCCATCCGTTCGACATGATAGGAGACTTTTACGTCAGGGAGGGTATAGGACCTAAACCATTTTTGGGAAAAGGATTCTAAATCCTGACTGGATATATCCGAAAAGACGGTCATAAAATCATTGGTCCTCGCGGCTTGGTATTTGAACCTCTCGAAAAATTCTTTCATTCCCCGGAAAAACACATCTTCGCCGAGCAAATCTTTCAGCATATTCAACACCAAGGAACTTTTATTGTAAAGGATCGACTGAAAGGCAAAAAAGTCAAAATGGCTGATCCGGGAACCAAATATTATCGGACCCCAGTTCGTTTTTTTTCGTGTCCATGCAGACATTTTTTTTAAAATGTTCGAAAAGGCCGATTCGCCATGTTTTTCTTTCAAATACAGCATCGAGGAAAACTGTGCCAATCCTTCGCTAATCCACTGGTCATGATACCGGTCCCACGTGATACCCTGTCCCCACCACTGATGGGCAATCTCATGGGCAAGATAATATTCGGGCCATCGGGTCAGATTAACAGGACTATTTGCTTTTTTAAGGCGGACACCCTGGATTCGCGGGAGCTGATTCAGTACGACAAAAGAGGCGGGGCTATGCCCCCCACTCTTTTGCCAGATTCTATGGATCACACTAAGACTCTCAAACGGAAAAGGACCAAATTTGCTCTCATAAAATTGCACAATATTTTTAGTTTCTTCGAAAAAATCCAATCTCGGTAAAATGACATCCAGCGTTCTATAATACCTGAGCGGGAGCGGGTTTTCCTCCTCTCCAATTTTTTGTAACTTCCCCACGATAAAAGACATATATTTAATTGGTTTCCGAGATTCAAAAACACAGACCTTTCGTCCAACCTTTTCCAGTTCCTCCACTCTATCCACCTGCTGCAGTTTGGACTCTCCGACAAGAACCCCGTTAGCGACAACCGAAAAATCAGGAGGTATGATGATTTTGATTCGAGCCGTAAAGTAATCTCCTTCTGGCGGCATCGGATACCATTGCGCATTCAGACTGTATAAAAATGTTTCAGAACGGGGAGGAATATAAAGGTACAAGTCATCGATCTGCCCAGCAGAAATGGCATCCTCCACAATTCGTGATGGCACTATTTTTCCGCGGTAATAAACTTTAACCAGCGCGGATTGATTGCGCGGAATGGGATTTAGGAAATAGACATACAGGTTTTTGCGAAGTTTATCTTTTGTAAAAAAAAGCTCGTTGTTTTCATCATCTGTGATACGAAGAATATCAAGGTTAGGATTCATCTTGAGCTTAACTTTATTGAGGTTTCCAGATTTCGACTCGATACCAATCTCTGCTTTCCCGGAAATGTATGTGTCAGCAGGATCAAAATCAATATCCATAGAGTATCGCGTGACATCAAATTTGTTCCCAAAGGAGATAAAGAATCTCTTTTCCCCTTCGTCAAACCGAGGCGAATATATATTTAGAAACCTTTGTTTCTCCCACTGGTAAAGAGTCACTTCTTCCTCTGAAAAGGGAGAGAAAATATAAGTGAATTTCCCGATTCTTTCCCCTTCAAACTCGATGACGGCCTCATCGCCTTGAGGGATAACAGAAAGCAGCCTGCCATTAAGCGAGTTTTCGACGGTAAAGGACCGGGAATAATGTTGGGTAAACAGGGAATAGGCTCTATTTTTTTCTGACTGATCGACCGGATAGTTATTTCCCTGGCTTTTTTCGATCCGGATATTTTTTTCAAATAAAGAATTCGAGCAGCGTACAAAAACATACTTTAGACGATCGCGAAGGAAGCTTTTATTATAAACCAACTCAAGCTGATGCCTCTCCCTCGCCAAAGAAGGAGAGAACTGAAGCTCCCCTTCCCCGATGACCAACAGAGCCGTTTCGACATCCGGGATGTTGTCATAAAAGACAACCGCATTGTGAAAGGTGATTTGGATATCTGCATGTTTGATGTCCACGCGATTTGCCCTCTCCTCTCGGCCTGAAGGAATCTTGATCTTGTACAAATTCCGGATATCTCTAGCAATTTCTTTCTCCTTTATTCGCCACTGACCAGAAGAATTTTCTAGGTCCAAGCGCCAAACCTCAATCACAACAGAATTAGAATTTTCAAATAAGACGTTAAGATATGTCCTTATTGTATTTCCAGCATTAATCTGTTTTCCGGTCTTAAACACTGTCACGCTGTCCATATTGAGCTGTTCGAACTTTTCCAGGAGGTTTTTTTTCTCTTGATCTCTTATTCCGGGGGGAAAAATATTCAGATAAGCTGTAATATCCTTCTTTTCCAACGAGCTTTTTATCTTATCCAAGAGGTCTTGGACACCCTGATCACCGAAAGAAAATGAAAAAACAACAGGAAGGATACAAAAAAATAAAAAGAATCTGATGAACTTATTTTTGGTCACATTTCTATTATAGCAAAATCTAAATGTCTTTCTTGCCAGAGGAGAATTAGTATGCACTTTTTATGCCACCTAACCTGGATAATTCATAAATTATCCAGGTTACCCTGAATTATTCATGTACGAACTTAAAATCAAGGGACACGTTACCGGAAATTTAAGGGACACGTTACCGATTTTAAAAAAATCGGTACATGTCCCGAATTTCCGGTAACGTGTCCCTTAAATTTTCTGTACATGTCCCTGATTTCAATGCATATAGTATTAAATCCCGGCAAAAAAAATCATGTTTATGAATAATTCAGGCTAAATGACAGGAGGGTATTCCCGCATCGCTTCGGGAAAAACCAAAGGAAAAGATCCGATTTTATCTTGATAGCCAAGACAAAATGTAAAGAAACTTTACTTTTTTTCACCCCCGCCAACATCCTCTTCCCATGTAACAAAACTATGATAAAACTCTCTGTCCCCTTCTTCAAGCCCTCGAGTTATCTCTGTGATATGGGAGGTCGAAGCGCCAAAGGCTTCAACAGCATAATTCAGCCCTTCTTCTGGATCGACATGTTCTCCGCATGAGTAAAAATCCATTGCCCCATACCCAAATTCAGGCCAGGTGTGTGTGGAGATATGCGATTCTGATATCACCACGACCCCGCTTACTCCATGAGGCGGGAATTTACTGAACGAGACAGACCAAACCTGGGCTCCGGCAATTTCTGCAGCTTTCACCAAGATCTGTTGGACTTTTTCCACTCTCGATATGATTTCGGGATCACACCCAGAAGCTTCCACAATATAATGATGCCCGATGGCCTTATGTTCTTTTTTCGGCATTGTTCACTCCTTGATGGGAAAGACAAACATAATTATGGCTAAACTTGCTTCACTGTCAAGAATACACATGAAAAAGACATTCTGGTTTGCTAGCGGATCAGCTTGCTCGAGTTTGGTCGAAATTTTCACACTAGAATTCTTCGCTCTTCCTTCACAACATTCAACACGATATGAGTGACGGTCCTGTCAACATTTTCCAAAGACAGCAGGTTTTTGATAAAATCATTCAAATCCTGCCGGTCTTTGAAATAACCGATAATCATGGAATCCCATTCGCCTGTGATATCATAAATAGACACTACCCTTTTATCTTTGGCAATCTTTTCCTGAGTTTCTAACAACTTTCCCTTGGAGATGCGCAGGGCAATAATAGCGATAAGATTCAAACCAAAATATTCCGGCTCTACTAAAGGAATGTATCCCTGGATAAACCCCGATTCCTCCAGCTTTTTCACCCTGTTTATCACGGCAGTTACTGAAGTTTCCACTTCCTTCGCAACATCGCGGAAGCTTTTGCGAGCATTTTGATTGAGTACCCGAACAATTTTTCGATCCAGGTCATCTATCATTCTTGTCTCCATACGAATGTCATATACTTTTTGCGCTATTGTTTTAATTATAACATAATATTAATCTTTCCATGATAGCTGTTTTATATTCCGGCAAAAAAAATCATATTTATGAATAATTCAGGTTAATTAAGGTGGTTCTCTTCCATATTGTGTGGGCTAGCTATAAGGGAAAAAGACATCAGGTGTGTCCGCAGCGCCATTGAGGATCTAGCCTTCACGATCCGTTCTTCGAGGGAATCTGACGCAAAAAAAGGGGGAGGACGGCGAGCCAACACGGCCCACACAAAATGGAAGAGAACCATTAAGGTTAAATAGTTCCGAGTCAAATAACGCTGGGAATCGATGGATACAGATATAATGTGTGAATACAGCAGTTCCGCAAGTAATCTCCTTGACAAGAACCTTTTACTTCTGCTATAAGTCATAAATCTTACACTCATAAATACATATAAGGAGAGGTTTTATGTCTGATTTTGTTAAAGATTTTATGAAAGAAGTTAGGGCAAAAAATCCTGGTGAAACCGAATTTCATCAAGCTGTCGAGGAGGTGATCGGATCGCTTGCACTGGTGATCGAGCGTCATCCTGAATTCCGAAAATTCAAAATGCTAGAGCGGATTGTCGAACCAGAACGTATCATCATGTTTCGTATCCCATGGATGGATGATAATGGAGAAATCCATGTCAACCGGGGATACAGGATCGAGATGAACAGTGCAATCGGTCCTTACAAGGGAGGATTGCGCTTTCATCCTACTGTCAATCTTGGCATCCTGAAATTTTTAGCCTTCGAACAGGTTTTCAAAAACGCGCTTACAACCCTCCCGATGGGAGGAGGAAAGGGCGGTGCTAACTTTGATCCCAAGGGCAAAAGCGACAACGAAGTGATGCGGTTTTGCCAAGCTTTCATGAGCGAACTTTTCCGGCACATCGGCTCCAATACAGATGTTCCTGCTGGAGATATCGGAGTCGGCGGTCGGGAAATCGGTTTTATGTTTGGCCAATACAGGAAACTCAGGAACGAATTCACGGGTGTTCTAACCGGAAAGGGATTGAACTGGGGAGGATCGCTTATCCGTCCCGAGGCCACTGGTTACGGAGCGGTCTATTTCGCCTCAGAGATGCTTGCCACACGGGATGAAACGATAGAAGGAAAAACTTGTCTGGTCTCCGGTTCTGGAAATGTGGCCCAATATACGGTGGAAAAAGTTAACCAGCTCGGTGGGAAAGTTGTTACCCTTTCTGACTCAAGCGGCTATATCTACGATCCCGAAGGTATAGACGATAAAAAACTGGCGTGGGTAATGGATCTGAAAAATGTGCGCCGCGGCCGTATCAGAGAATATGCCGAGGAATTTCAGGGTGCCACCTATACGCCCGTCGATCCTAATCTGGACTATAACCCTCTGTGGAACCACAAGGCAGATTGTGCTTTCCCGAGCGCCACGCAGAACGAGATCAATGCCAAAGACGCCCAGAACTTGCTGCAAAACGGAGTGTATGTCGTTTCCGAAGGAGCAAACATGCCCACTATAGCCGCTGGAGTCGACCTGTTTGTGGACGCCAAGATCCTGTATGGCCCTGGTAAAGCGGCTAATGCCGGCGGCGTTGCTGTTTCCGGACTCGAGATGTCTCAAAACAGCCTCCGATTGGGATGGACGAGAAAAGAAGTGGACCAACGCCTGCACCAAATCATGAAAAACATTCACCAATCATCGTTTGAAGCCGCTGAAACCTACGGAACCCCCGGAAATTACGTAAACGGCGCCAATATCGCCGGTTTCCTGAAAGTTGCCCACGCCATGATCGATCAAGGATTAGTGTAGCTTTTTCCTCAGACAATTCAAGAGGTTTTGCCAGATAATCACGAAGCAAGGGGCGCCAGTCTATTGATCGGAATGATAAGATTCTGGTTTACCCACAACATGTCGAATTTCTGAGAAAAATAAACATTCCAATTGCACAAAATTGGAGCAGGATACAGATTCTAGCTTTACGCAACGGAGAGGATATGCTATAAATGACCTCAGGTGTAATATGAGTATTCAGCAAGGAATTATCAGCCTGTTCGTCGTGTTTTTCGCTATCACGATCCATGAAGCTTCGCATGGGTGGGCAGCGCTTAAAATGGGAGACCCCACTGCCCATCAAATGGGGCGGATCACCCTGAACCCGATCCGTCACATCGATCCCATCGGAACCATCCTTTTCCCGCTGATGCTTATTATTATGGGTCTTCCCCCCTTTGGATGGGCAAAACCCGTTCCTGTCAATCCCCTGAATCTAAAAGATCCCCGCAGAGATAATCTCATTATTTCTCTAGCGGGACCTGCATCCAACATCTCAGTTGCTGTGGTCGCTTTTATCCTCATTAAGATTCTGATGAATCTCAATCCCAGTCTATTTTATGCCCGCGGGGGAGGGATTTCGAGCATGTTGTCTCCATTAATTACTCTCGTCTATTACACAATTTTGATAAACGTTATTTTGGCCTTTTTCAACCTGATTCCTATTCCTCCGCTTGATGGAAGCGGGATAGTGATGGGATTGATTTCAGAGGAAGCAGCGGAAAAGTACGATCAAATCCGCCCGTATGGCTTTTTAATCCTGATCTTGTTGATCATGACAGGCGTCATAAACCGAATGCTGGGAGTCATTCTCCGTATCATGAACTCTCTAATCTATTGAAGGAAAGAAATGAGCGATAAAAAGAAAAAGGTCGTGCTCAGCGGGATGAGGCCGACAGGACCGCTTCATCTCGGACACCTGGCAGGTGCACTCAAGAACTGGATCCGGCTCCAGGATGAATATGACTGCTACTACACCATCGTAACCTGGCATGCATTCAGCTCAGAATACCAAAATTCCCAGATCATCCACGATTACATATTCGAATACGCAGCCGGGTGGCTGAGCGTCGGCCTTGACCCGGCAAAATGTGTGATGTTTGTCCAATCAGAAGTCAAAGAACACGCCGAGCTCCACCTTCTGCTTTCGATGATCATTCCCCTTCCCTGGTTGCAAAGAGTCCCCACATTCAAGGAGATGCAGAGGGAAATACCGGATAAAGATCTCAACACCTACGGATTTCTGGGATACCCCGTTCTTCAAACGGCCGATATCATTCTTTACAAAGGGAATGCTGTTCCTGTCGGCGAAGACCAGGCATACCATCTCGAATTGGCGCGGGAAATCGCCCGACGCTTCAACCGGCTCTATGGGGATATCTTTCCCGAACCGCAGATGCTTCTCACAGAAGTCCCAAGGCTGGCCGGAACGGATGGACGCAAGATGAGCAATTCTCTCCACAACGCCATTTATCTTAACGATACTCCTGATGTCATCCGCAGAAAAATAACTCCGATGGTAACCGACACGCGCCGAAAGCGGAAGGCCGATCCCGGCGTTCCGGAAGACTGTCCCGTGTTTACGCTGCACAAGGCATTTGTCAATCGGGAAAAAAGAGAGGAACTGGCACAAGGATGCCGAACAGCCGGAATCGGCTGCCTGGAATGCAAAAATGTGATCATCGTTATCCTGACCGAAACTTTATCCCCTTTCCAAGAAAAAAGGAGAGAGTTTGAAGAAAATCCCCAATTGGTCTGGGATATTATAGAAGAAGGAAACAGGAAGGCGAGAAAAACGGCCCAAAAGACAATGGAAGAAGTCAGGCAAGCCATAGGTCTTTGATGACGGGTTTTCAGGTCTAGATGGAAGAGGCAAGAGATTATCAGGTTAACCTGGATATTTTCCAAGGCCCCCTTGACCTCCTTCTTTTTCTCATCAGAAAAAAAAAGATCGACATCCACGACATCCCGATAGCGACGATCACTAGAGAGTATTTGGCGCATCTTAGCCAAAAAGAAAAAATTAACTTGGAACATGAAGGGGAATTCCTTTTGATGGCGGCCCTGTTGATCTACATCAAATCCCAAATGCTCCTCCCGAGAGAAAGCACACCGGAGGACGAGGAGGACCCGCGAAAATTCCTGGTTGAGCGCCTTTTGGATTTCCAAAAAATACAGGCAGCTGGTACTCTGCTCAGAAAAAAAGAAGGCCAGCAAAAAAAGCTCTGGAAAAGAACGGCCCCTCCAGTGCTGCCCACAACAGAGGAAGGGGAAATAGTTGAGGTGTCTTTGTTCGAACTGGCAGAGGCCTTTCTCTCCTTGATGAAGAGGAGAGAACAGGAAAATAGGCACTTGATTCACGGAAAAGAGTACTCCCTTGAAGAAAAAATGAAAGAATTAGTCAAACGCCTCGAGGAAAGCGGTTATCTTGACTTTTACGAATATTTTAACGCTCAAGAAAGCATTGAAGAAGCTCTCATCTCATTTTTCTGCCTGTTGGAGCTGATCAAAGCCCGCATCGTCATGGCTGTTCAAAAGAGCCTGTTCCACTCGATCAAGGTCTGGCCCATGCAGGAGGTTCAATCGTGAGGACTCGGTTGAAGGATGTTATCGAGTCATTAATCTTCGTTTCCTTAGAGCCTCTGAATCTAGAAAAAATCAAGAGCATCTGCACGGAATTTACAGACAGAGAAATCGAACAAGCTATCCAGGAGCTCGTGACAAGCTACGCGTCCAATGAAAGAGGAATTCAGATCATCCAGGCAGCCGGTGGTTATTTGTTTTCGACAAAATCCGAACATGACCAGTGGATTCGCCGGCTCCTAAGCCTTGATCAAAAGAGTAGACTTTCACGTGCAGCACTGGAGACTTTAGCAATTGTTGCCTATCACCAGCCCATCACCCTTGCTGAGATATCGGTATTACGCAGCGTGGATGCCACATATTCGTTAAAATCCTTGCTCCAGAAAAAATTTGTCAAAATAACCGGAAGGAAAAAAAGTCCGGGAAGACCCCTAATATACAGGACCACGGATAAATTTTTAACATATTTCGGATTGAACAAGCTCAGTGATCTCCCATCGGAAGAAGAAATTTCAAAAATACTGGAAGAGGAAAAAATCCTCAATGAATAGGAGTTCCTTCCCAATCAGAAAATGTGATTTGTGCCAACTTCAATCCCTGATAATTCCAAAAAATTCCCTCCCATACTGAAGTTAATCAGATCAGCTAGGGTGCTTTTCTCAGACTGCCAAAATTAGCATAAGTCTAGATTTTACCTATATTTAGCATTGACATAGAGGTTTTAAATAATGTAGTATAGTCATTCTTTCTTGGAGAAATATGGAAGTCATTATCGCAAAGAATTCTGGTTTATGTTACGGAGTCAAAAGGGCTCTCCGTCTGGCCAAGGAAACAAGAAAACGGAAAACAGGAAAAGTTTTCACCTTTGGCGACTTGATCCATAATCCTCAGGTCATCGCCGATTTAGAGAGAAAAGGCATTCATTCGATTGATGATCTCGGCCTGATTGGAGAAGGAACGGTTATCATCCGGAGTCATGGCGTTTCTCCAAAAATTTATAACTCCCTGAATAAAAAACAAACAGAGACTGTGGACGCCACATGTCCCATTGTAAAAAAAATACAAAAACTGGTTGAGGCTCTGGCAAAAAAAGAGGAAGAAATCATCATTGTGGGAAACAAACAACATCCTGAGATAAAAGGGCTTATCGGGTATTCAGAGGGAAAAGGAATCATCATAGAAAGCGAACGCCAGGCCAAAAATCTCTCTCCCAAAAAGCGACGAGCTATTCTCGCCCAATCCACCCAGGATTTGTTTCTCTTCATCGCTGTTGTGGCCGCTCTCATTGAAAGAACTGAAGAATTGAACGTATTCAATACAATCTGCCAATCCACTCAAACGCGACAAAAATCCACATCAGAACTGGCATCTTGTGTCGATACTCTGTTCATAATCGGAGGCCAAAACAGTTCCAACACGAAAAAGCTTTATCAGATATCAAGACGAATTTTACCTAACACGTATTTCATCGAAAAGGCAGATCAAATCACGCCCATTATGGTAAAAGGAGCAAAAAAAATAGGTCTTTCCGGAGGAGCTTCCACCCCTCCTGAAGCAATCCAAGAAGCTGTGGCGAAGATAAAATCTTGCTATAGGCGACAATCTCATTCTGAAAAGAGGACCCAATGTCAGAACTAATTAAAAATCCAAAAAAAGAAGATGACCTCACACGTGAGGATTATGCTAATCTTCTTGAAAAATATCAATTCAACACCAAAGAACTAGAACCCGGCAAAATTCTCAAAGGAAAAGTGATCAAGATCACCTCCGCCCACGTAATCGTAGATGTGGGATTTAAGTCTGAGGGTATCATCCCGATCGAAGACTTCATCGACCATCAAGATCCAAAAACTCTCCAGCCAGGAGATGATGTTGAAGCTGTCCTCGAAAAAAGCAATCTCAGAGAGGGATATCTCATCCTCTCGAAAAAGAAGGCCATTGCCATAAAAGCACTGAATAATCTGGAGAAAGCCTATCAGCACAACAGCTGGATAGTCGGAAAAATCACAGGAAAAATTAAAAACGGGTACAACGTCAATGTTGGGATCATGGCATTCCTCCCTGATTCTCACGCCGATGTAAAAATTGTGAAAGATTCGACAAAGCTCATAGGGAACCTGTACAAGTTCAAAGTTATAAAGTTTGATAGGAGGACAGAAAATGCTGTTCTATCCCGCAAACTTTACCTTCAGGATGAAAGGGAGAAAAAAAAGAGACGGGTGTTTGATCAATTGAGTTCCGGAAAAAAAGTAAAGGGACGAGTCAAATCCCTCACGAACTTCGGCGCCTTTATAGATTTAGGAGGGATAGAAGGCCTGCTCCATATTTCGGACATATCCTGGGGAAAGATCAACCATCCTTCCGAGATTTTCGAACCCGGACAGGAGATCGAGGCTATCGTGCTTGGGTTCGACGAAAAAGAGGAAAAAATTTCATTGGGATATAAGCAGCTCAGCCGCGATCCCTGGGAAAACATCGAAGAGCGATATCAGGCAGGACAAAAAGTTGCTGGAAGGGTCGTAAGTTTGACTGATTTTGGGGCATTTGTCGAAATCGAGCCGGGTGTCGAGGGATTGGTTCATGTTTCAGATTTATCCTGGTCCCGCAAATCCGTTCATCCCAAAAAAATCCTTTCCCCGGGGGAAGAGGTCACGGTCGCTATTCTGGCCATAAATCCTGCCGCCAAGAGAATTTCTTTGGGTCTCAAACAGATCACCGCCCATCCACTAGAACTGTTCAGGCAGACATACAGCCCAGGATCTCGGATAAAAGGAACCATAACCAATATCACAGATTTCGGCGCATTTATGGAGGTAGAAAAGGATATCGAAGGACTTATCCATATCTCTGATATGAGCTGGAAAAAAATAAAGCACCCCTCTGATTTGCTAAAGGTGGGAGAGGAAGCCGAAGCCATTATCTTGAATATTGATGTCAAAAAACAAAAACTCTCATTGGGTATTAAACAGCTGGAAGGAGACATTTGGGAAGATTTTTTTACTCGACAAAAGGTGGGAGATCTTGTCAAAGTGAGGATCGTCCGTATTGCCAGCTTTGGCGTATTCGTCGAAATAACCCCGGGCATCGAAGGTGTTGTCTTTCTTTCTGAGTTGGATGATCACAAAATCGAAAATCCGGCCGATATCTTTAAGGTCGGGGAAGAAAAACTGGCCAAAATATTAAAATTGAATCAAGCAGAGAAAAAGATTTCATTAAGTTTTAGACAGGCGCAGATGGAAGTGCAAAAATTGGAATATCAGAAATATGTCCGAAGTCAGGATGATCGGCTGACCCTGGGAGATTTGATGAAAGACAAGTTGAAAAATTTAGAAGCTCCGAAAAAGCAAGCAAAAAAAACAAAGAAAAAAAAGGAGGAAAAAAATGATAAAAGTTGATTTAATCAATAAAATCGCAAAAGAATTGAGCATCTCAAAACAAGAAGCAGAAACAGGAGTCAATCTCTTTTTTCAAACATTGAAGGACGCCTTGCTGCGGGGAGAGGAAATAGAACTCAGGGGATTCGGCAGTTTTCGTTTTCGTACTCGAGGAGCTCGCTCGGGAAGAAATCCACGCACAGGACAACCTGTTCAAGTTCCTCCAAAAAAAGTTCTGTATTTCAAACCGAGTAAATTAATCAAAAGCATGATAAACAGGTAATGGAATACATCACGGCACCGTGGAGAGAAGAGTATATTAAAAAAGTGTCCAAAATGGAGGGGTGCATCTTCTGTCTGGCTTTAAAAGAAAATAAGGACAAGAAATTTTTTATCCTGTACAGAGGACGATACAATTTCATTCTGTTGAACAAATACCCATACACACCGGGTCATCTGATGATAGCTCCGTATAAACATCTGAATTCTATCGAATTAGCCGAAAAAGGATCTGCTGAAGAACTGATCGAACTTCTTAAAAAATGCTTGCGGATTCTAAGAGAACAGTACAATCCTCATGGTTTCAATACCGGGATGAATATTGGACACAGCGCAGGAGCAGGAGTGGCAGATCATTATCATCTCCACATCATTCCCCGCTGGATTGGAGATTCTAATTTTATGCCTCTTGTTGGAAAAACAAAAGTTGTCTTGAAGGATCTCCATACAACCTATGACCAATTGTTCTCCCATTTCCAAAAAAAGGACAACCAGTGAATTTTAAACTCACAGAGGACCAGATTCTGATCAGGGATATGATCCGAGATTTTGCCCAAAATGAGATCAGCCCTCGCGCCAAAAATCTTGAGGAATCGCATCAATTTCCCGATGAATTGCTGAAAAAAATTTCAGAGCTAGGAATCCTGGGCATGTCTATTCCCTCCGAATACGGGGGGATTAAGACAGATACACTCTCCCTTATTCTCGCACTAGAAGAAATAAGCCGCGTCCTTCCTGCCCTTTCTGTGATCATCAGTGTCCACTGCTCTCTTTTTTCCTATGCCATAGTGAAATTTGGCTCCGATCAACAGAAAAAAAAATATCTTCCCAAAGCCGCTAAAGGAGAGCTGCTCGGGGCTTTTGCCCTTACTGAGCCGGGAGCTGGATCAGACATTCATGGATTGAACACAAGGGCGGAAAAAAAGGGGGATTTTTATATATTGAACGGAACAAAGGCCTGGGTAACCACAGGGAGAGATGCTTTGGCATACATCCTTTTTGCAGCTTCAGAGAATCGACAGGGCGAAAAAAAATTAAGCGCCTTTATTCTTAAAAAAAACACACCGGGTCTGCAAATCTCCACCATAGAAAAAAAAATGGGCCTGCACGCTTCGATCACCGCAGAGATTGTTCTGGAAAACTGCCGAGTTCCAGAGGAAAATCTCCTCGGGAAAGAAGGGAAAGGAGCAGAGATCGCACTGCACTGTCTTGATGGTTCCCGCATCGGAATCGCAGCACAATCCGTCGGGCTTTCTCAACGAGCGCTTGATGAGGCCGTCAAATATACCAAACACAGGGAAGCCTTCGGTAAATCTATATCCAATTTCCAGGCCATTCAATTCATGATCGCGGATATGGCAACACTCACAGAATCTGCACGTTTGCTCACATACAAGGCGTCATATCTACTGGATAAAGGACTTCCTTTCTCTAAAGAGGCATCCATGGCCAAACTCTATGCCTCGGAAGCCGCCAACAAGATTGTTTACATGGCGCTGCAGATTCACGGTGGGTATGGATATTCCAGGGAATTTATTGTTGAGCAATTATACAGAGACGCTCGAGTCCTCACCATATATGAAGGGACTTCCGAAATACAGCGGCTCGTGATCTCCAAGCATTTGCTGCGAGAATAAGGGGTTGATGATTCATGATGCATCGGAAGAATCAGAGTTTGCGAGTGAAAATGCAATAGAGGTGATACCATGCTAAAATCAATGAGAAAAAATCTGAAATCCCTTGCCCCTGCTCTTTGGTTTGTGATCATTGCCTTCATCATCTCCATTTTTGCTGTATGGGGTGGAGCAGGCCGCCTCGGAGAAAGAGGAGGAACAAACATCCTTGCATTTGTGGGAAAAGAGAAAATTTCGGTGAGTCTTTACTATCAAACCTTAAGACAACGGTTAGAAGCCATGCGCAAAGAATTCCAGGAGCTTGACAGCCGGTTCATCCAACAATTGAACATTCCTCAGCAAATCTTGAATCAACTCATCCAGCAGGCTCTCCTGACACAACTATCCAGAGAGATGGGAATAAAAGCCACCGACGATGAAATACGAAATAAGATCATAAGTTACCCCGTATTCCAAAAGGACGGGCAGTTTATCGGATTTGCCCAGTACCGAAAAATTCTGGATTGGAACCGCATCCCTCTCTCAGAATTCGAAAATGGCCTGCGGCAAGAAATCATCATGGGAAAAGTTGTCGATGTGCTGACGGCGGGGGTGGCAGTGACCGATGAGGAATTATGGGAGAACTATAAAAAAACTAATGACACAGCCAGGATAGAATATGTTACATTGGGAACGGACAAGATCAAATTGAATAACGTGCCAGATCCAGAGGAATTAAAGGAATATTTCGAGACAAACAAGGAAACCTACAAAATCCCGGAAAAAAGGGAAGCCGATTATTATTTTGTCAAAACAGAGGACTTGAAGGCAGACGTTGAATTGAGCGATTCAGAAATCGAGTCGTACTACAATAAAAATACCGCTCGTTTCAAGGAACCCGAAAAAACGAGGGCCAGCCGGATCTATCTTCCATTTGGGGACATAGAAAAAGATCTCGTATTGAAAGAGGCCAAAGATTTGCTCGACCAAATAAACAGCGGTCAAGATTTTGGAGAGCTGGCCAGAATCCATTCAAAAGATGAAAAAGCTCAAGACTCCGGAGACTGGGGTTTGTACGAATGGAAGAGTTTATCCCAACAGGAACAGGATGAAATCAATAGACTATCTCCGGGCGATGTTTCCGGCGTGCTGGAAATCTCAGATGGAGCAGTCATCCTCAAAGTGACTGAAAAAGAACCCGAATCCACTCAGCCTCTCAAAGCCGTAAGGGAAAGAATCATCAACATCCTCCAAGATGAAAAGGCACGTCAGCTGGCCGAAAAGAAAATTACCCAGCTGGAAAAGGCGGCAAAAAAAGAAAACAGCCTGGATGTCGCGGCACAAACCCTGGGGCTAAGGATCCGCAATTCGGGTCTTCTCAAAGAAAATGATCCGCTGGAGGATATCGATCCCTCTGGATCCATAAGCATGACACTGTTCAGCATAAAGGAGAATGAAATTTCTTCGCCGATCTACACATACCAAGGGGTCGGCCTTGCCCAACTGATGAAAATCGAGCCTCCTCGCCCAGCCAACTTCGAGGAAGTCAAGGAGGAAGTTACAAAGGATTTTACGGCCTTGAAAAAAAAGGACATCGCTATCGAACGAATCAAAAAGGTGAAACGAGATCTCAGCAAAAAAAAGCTGGAGGATCTGGCAGAAGATTACTCGCTAGAATACAAAACCGTTGAAGAACACAAAAGAGGGCAATATCTTGGAATTATCGGAGAGAACAGAGAGATCGACAGGCTTGCATTTTCGCTTCCGCTGAATGAAGCAAGCGACCCGATAGAGTTTGAATCCGGATATGCACTTGTTCAGGTCCTTGACCGGAAAGAAGTCACCAAAGAAGACTTTGAGAAGGAAAAGGCAAGCGAAAAAGAAAAATACCTGGAGACGAAGCGAAATAGATTTTTTTCCTCTTATATGGCTAAATTACAGGAGGAAAAAGAAGTGAGAATAAGATACGATCTTTTCCAGAAAACAAATTCGGACATTCTTTCCCGTTTTGGGGGCGAAGAGGAATAAAAAAGGGATCGGCTAGACTTTGATGAGCTCCATGAAGAGGTCCTTCACTCTGCGTTCCATGGCCGTTCGGAATTTCTCCACGCTTGCCACAAAGCCATCTGCCATATAATCCGTAATATACATCGGCTCTCCAATATTGACCTTAATTTTGCTGGGAATAAACGCAGGAGAATGAGTTCCAAAAAAAGCCACCGGTGTAACGGCGACGGGAATATTCTCCTCCGTGTAAAGATTATAGGAAAGGATAGAAGGCCCCTTCCGGAAAGGGCTGATATAGGGATTGAGGTCTTTTTTACTCATTCTTCCTATTCCCTGGAGCGCGATGATGGCTCTCCCCCGTTTCAGATATTCTTGACATTTCTCGATGGCCAATCTTTTCTGCCTCGTTAAATCCACGGGAATGGTGCCAGTTTTGGCCAGGTTGGATGAAACAAAATTAACCAATCGAGATGTTATGGGCTGCAAAATCAAGTTTAAAAAATATCCGAGACTTTTCATATGCAATTGGAAATGTTCTCTGATCATAACGCTGAATTCATCCTTGTTGAACAATCGGCTGTTAGCCGTGAAAAAAATCGGACGGGGCACAATCTTTAAGATGATCGCCACATCTTTGAACGTCCCGACATGGTTGCCCACAATTATGTTCGGGCCTCTTTTGATAAAATTTCTCTTTCCCAAGACTTCTATTTTTTTTCCGAGAAGAGAAAAATCACAAAGTTTGATCACCTTGGGCATCAATTTTTTGAATTCCGTTTCAGGGCTGGCCATTTTTTTTATTATAACACAATGGGATCAGATATAAATAACTCTGAGAAAAAAACTGATGCCTGCTATGCTTGAAAATCCGGATAATCCATGTTAATTTATCGGTTGACTTAAAATCTCACAAACGTCATGCGATGAAACCGGAAAACATAGTCACAATGATCCGTGGTGGAGATGTTTTTTCACCATTTCCCCTGGGAAAAAAAGATATAATGATCCTGGGGTCAAAGATCGGAGCAGTGTCCGATCCTGGCAAGATTCAGATAAAGGGGCTTCCCGTTTTGGAAGTTGATGCCTCGAATAACATATTGATTCCAGGGTTTGTCGACAGTCATGTCCACATTCTCGGGGGAGGTGGAGAAGGAGGGCCTGCAACTCGGGCCCCAGAAATTTCCATACAAGAAATTGTTGCCTCCGGAGTCACCACGGTCATAGGCTGCCTGGGCACGGATGGGACAACCCGGCACATGGAATCCCTCCTCGCCAAAGCCAGAGGGCTGGAGGTTGAAGGCATAACAACGTATATTTTTTCGGGTTCTTATCAGATACCAGTCGTCACCCTCACGGGTAGTGTGCGTTCGGATATCCTGATCATTGATAAAGTTATCGGGGCTGGGGAAATTGCCTTATCGGATCACCGGTCTTCCCAGCCAAGCTTTTCAGAATTCGCTCGACTTGCGGCTGACTGCCGAGTGGGAGGGATGTTGAGCCAGAAAGCGGGTGTGCTGCATTGCCACCTCGGGGATGGCGATCGGAAGCTGGACTTCTTTTTTAGGCTGATGCAGGAAACGGAGATTCCAATCACTCATGTCATCCCCACTCATGTCAACCGAAATCCTAAACTCCTCGAGGAGGCCATCCGGTTTATCCTACAGGGAGGTTATATGGATCTCACCGCAGAAACAGACCCGATTTCAGACGAGGAACACGTCAGCATCGCCTCTTCCATCAAGCTCTGCTTGAAAAAAAAGGCTCCACTGGATCACATCACCATCAGTTCGGACGGCAACGGAAGCATGCCTGCGTTCGATCAGAACGGTCATCTGGTAGGTTTAACCATCGCCACTCAGAAAAGCCTGTGGGCCAATTTCCGCCATCTTCTTAAGGAGGATGTCATCAACTTAGAAGAAAACATCCGGCTTTTTTCAACCACGCCTGCCTTCTTCTATAAACTGAAGCAGAAAGGAGAAATCAAGCCTGGAAAGGATGCTGATCTGCTTATGCTGGATAAGGATTTTAAATTGACGGCCGGCTTCGCAATGGGCCGGAAAATGATGGCCGATGGCAAAATTCTGGTTAAAGGAACTTTCTCCTGAACGAAAACGAACTTGACCTGATCAGAAGACACGATCTCTGCACAAAAACAGAAAAATCACAATGAATAAAAAACCAAATCTTGCAGTCGCTTTGATCCCCATGATTGCCATGGGCCTCCTTTTGGGTATCGGCTATGGCATATACCAAATCCGTCCACAAGTGCTTCTTGTGGCTGCAGCTTTTCTAACCGGCTGTTTGGGACTGTTGTTGCGTTTCAGCTGGCAGGAGATGGAAAGAGGGATTGTTGACAGTATCCATAAGGCCATGCCCGCAATTCTGATCATGCTGTGCGTGGGCATTTTAATCGGCGCCTGGATCGCAAGCGGTACCATTCCGATGGTCATTTATTACGGCTTGAAACTCATCTCCCCAAAATTTTTTCTGGTAACCGCCTGTTTTGTCTGCTCCCTGACATCGATTGCTACTGGAACTTCCTGGGGGACAATAGGAACTCTCGGCGTTGCTTTTATCGGGATCGCCTTGGGCCTCGGTATTCCCCTGGGACCTGCGGCCGGAGCCATCGTGGCCGGGGCCTATTTTGGAGACAAAATGTCCCCCTTCTCGGACGTCACAAACTTGGCGCCTGTTGCCGCGGGCTCGAATCTTTTTGATCACATCAAGCACATGCTCTGGTCGGCTACCCCGGCTTGGCTGCTTGGCCTGTTCATCTATTTCCTGGTGGGGCTGAGATACGGAGCGGAATCTGTCGAATCAGAATCCATGGCTCTTATCACCCAAACCTTGAAAGAAAATTTTCATTTCCACATCCTTCTCTTTTTGCCGATGGCCATTGTCTTCTATTTTGCAGCCACAAAAAAGCCCACCATACCGGGAATGCTTCTCTCCTCTTTCGTAGCGGGAATCCTTGCCGTCATTTTCCAGAAAGCGTCCATCACAGAAATCGCCGCAGCTTTGAACACCGGATATCAAGCAAACACAGGAGTTGAACAGGTCGACAAATTGATATCCCGCGGCGGAATGATGAGCATGATGGAAACACAGCTTGTGGCCTTCACAGCCTTTAGCTTCGGCGGTATTATGCAGCGCACAGGGCTTCTATCTGTCATCTTGGATAAGGTTATGAAGTTCGCCAACAAGATCTGGAGCATCGTCCTCACAACCATCGCCGCATCGATCGTAACAGCTCTAGTAACGGGAAGCAGCTACCTTTCCATGATCATCCCAGGAGAACTGCTGGCCCCTATCTATAAAAAAAAGAATCTTGCCGCAAAAAACCTATCCCGCATCATCGAAGAAAGCGGAGCCATCATCGTCCCTCTTATTCCCTGGAGCATGGCCGGTGTCTATATAACCGGGACAATCGGTGTTTCAACTTTCACCTACCTCCCATGGGCTATTATGAACTATGCGGCCGTAGTGATTCTGGCCATCTTCGGCTTCACAAAATTCACTATGGCCCCAAAATTCCGGGAAGACGAAACCCAAATAGGAAGTTGATCCACCATAATTCCATTTTATCTGGATTATTTATTGCCTTTTTTGTCGAAATTCGTGAGCGCTTTTTTAAAAATCTCGCGGGCCTTTTCTTTTCTCTTCTCCCGCATTTCCGAAGTGGCCTCAAATTTTCTTTCAAATCCCTCCCTTTTTTTCTTCTCCTGAACCAAAAGATCATCCAAAGATCCTTTCTTTCGCTGGCCCTTTTCCGAGCGAATAATTTGCTGTGTAACAGGGTCAATCCAGAGCACTTTCTGGCATCCCGGGCACTGAATACGAAATACCTTTTGATTTTTTTTTGCCGCTTTCATGAGATATGTAATTTAGCAGAAATTTTTTTTACAGACAAGCCAGCAAAAACTTCTTGGCCGTGCACATGAAAAACGAGCAAGAATAATGAACTCCAATATAATTTCAGACCAGTTTATTTTCCCCATCCGGCAGAATCCTGTGTTTTTTCATCAGTTTGAAGAGTCCTTGTCTGCTCAGCCCGATCTCTTCTGCTGTTCGTGTCCGGTTATAGTCACTGCGGGCTAAAGCCTCGTTTAAAAATTTCTTCTCAAATTCGGCCTTGGCATGAAAATAATCGTACAGAGGAACCGTTGTTTCCCCGTATTGTCGACGAATTTTTTTTGACAGATATTCCTTTCTAATCAGATTATCTTCCCCACAAAGAATCAAACACCTCTGGATCTCATTCTGAAGTTCTCTCACATTCCCAGGCCAGGAATAACTCAGCAAGAGCTGAAGAGCATCCGGTGAAAAATAAACTCTTTCTCGCTTCAACTCACAACAATATTTTTCAATAAGGTGGTTTACAAGGCTTAGGATGTCCTCTCTTCTTTTCCGCAAGGGGGGAATATTGAGGGACACGATATTTAGGCGATAAAAAAGATCTTCCCGGAAACGGCCCTCGCTGACTTCTTTCTCGATATCCTTATTCGTTGCAGAAATAAACCGGACATCGATCAAGCGCATTCTATTTTCACCGATTCGCCTGATCTCTCTTTCCTGAAGAACTCGTAGAAATTTAGCCTGAAGAGAAGGAGAGAGGTCTCCAATTTCGTCCAAAAAAAAAGTGCCTTGGTTGGCCTCTTCGATAAGGCCCGGTTTTTCCCTTACGGCCCCTGTGAAGGCCCCTCTTGTGTAACCAAATAACTCGCTTTCCAGGAGGTGATCAGGGATGGCTCCACAATTAATGGCAATAAATTTGCTCATTTTTCTCGGACCCGAATTATGAATAGTCCTTGCTACGACTTCTTTCCCAGTGCCGCTCTCGCCAGAAATGAAAACAGAGATATCATTGTTCTTCACGCAATCTATGAAATGCAAAACATGCAAAAAATCTTGACTTTTTCCCACAAAACAGGATGAATTAAATCTAACAGTCTCCGTTTGATTTTTTATTTTCGATCGCCGTTTCAACAGGATATGGACAGGCCGGGCAAAACCTGACAAAACCTCGATATCCCGGGTGGAATACACTCCGCCGGCATCTCTCCTCATTAAATATATTCCCCCGATAGGTCTCCCCTTTTCGACGAGAGGATGGCAGACAATATTATCCGAAATTCCGAGATGTTGATCAGAGATAACCAAAGGATGTCCATTTTCGACAGCATCTCTGATTATATCAACCCGAAGCTGTTTTTCTTCAATTTGAGAAACATGCCGAACTTCCTGTTCGATTATACGGCTCTTTTGATCAACAAGAAGGATCGCTCCCAACTGAGAAGGAATTTCCTCCATGATCACATCCAGCATCTTTCCTAGAGAAGATGAGCACATTTCTTTCACGATTGAACCATTCTGATAACGATTCCTGCCTTTATCTTTTCTCACATAATAAGGATAATGGCAGAACACGGCCTGATACGGAACAGAATAAGGATGTAAGAATAAGAAGGTCCAGAGTTAGAGAAGGTTACTTGGAGGCTTGTTTTTCGATGCTTCTTATCCTGGCTGTAACATCTCCATATTCAGGATTCCATTTCAGGACTTCGCCGAACAGCATCAGAGCCTTTTCTGATTCTTTTTTCGCTTCATAAAGGGAAGCAATTTCATATTTCAATGCATATGCTTGAATGGAATTTCCTCCAACAAGTTTCAGGGCTTTTTCATACCATTTTATAGCCTCGCTGAATTCATTCTTGTGTTTGTAGCATTCACCCAGGTTCGTGAAACTTTCCATCTCCCATTTTTCATCCTGGGAAGCCAGCATAAACTCCTTAATGGCATCATCAATGAGATCTTGTTCAAAGTAGGCAATTCCCAGATTGTATCTGGCTTCTAAATCTGCTGTCCCGATTTTTTCATCCACTTTCATTTTGAAATCTGATACAATCGCAGACAATTCCTTTTCGACAACGGTCGTATCCCCTCTTGTTTGCTGGTAAAAGATATGCTTTATGGCTTCCAGCTCTTCTTCGAGCTGACGGGAAAGGTCAAAGTATCTTTTTTCACCTGTTTCTTGAGAAACAAGAGGAACGATATCTGTATCGGCAAAGATCTCAGCAGAAGTAAGTTTCTCACCTCTTTCAAACACTCCTGCAGCTTTTTCTTTGCCCTTCTCCAGCCGCTCCACAATCTCTTCTTCCTTGACCTGCGATGCGATGGCTCCGCGTTCCTTGATTTGTTGTGTAATCCGCACATCATCTGGAATTTCTTCGAGTGGTTCAGGTTCGACTTTCTCTGAGTAGGCTTCCAACGGAATGACCTTCGGCTTGTCCTTTTTCTTCTCAGGCAAGACACCGGAAAGTTCTTCTCGGAGAGGCCCTATTTTCTGATCCATTTTTTTCTTCGTGTATTCCTTCATAAGCCTGCGGGCGACAATCTCGAAACTTTTTTTCTGCTTTTTTTCCCTGTAAATGCCTGCCAGGCTTTCTAATGAGGGAAGGTGATCTTTCTTGGCCATCAGAATCAGACCGAGGAGGCCGACAGCTTTGTCTTCTTTATGTTTTTTTACAAGTGTGTCAACGAGAGGTTGGTAGAGTTCGAGAGCTAAATCATATTTTTTTTTCAGAATAAGAACGCGTCCCAGCCGAACTCTTGCTTCGACTTCCCTGGGTTCGATAGAGAGGATTTTATTAAATATATCTTCTGCCTTTTTGAGCTCTTTATCTTCAAAACATACGTTGCCCAAAAGATACAGAGCTTTTAAATTCTCCTTATTTTTTTTGAGGACTTCGTTGACAAGCTTCAGAGCTTCTTTCTTTTTTTTCTCCTGCTTGAACAGATCGATCATGTTTTCCAAAGTCCTGAGATGATCTTTGTTCAAAGATCTCGCTTTCATAAGGATCTCACCAGCATCCTTTAACGCATTCTTCCTCATCTTGTATTCGGCTGCCTCGTTAAGCTCATCCAGAGCTTGATCGACCTGTCCTTCCTTAATGAGCAGCTCGGCCAGATTCATCCGGGATTCCGCATCGTCGCTCTCCAATTTCAACAATTTCCTATAGGCCTCAATCGCCTCTTCCGATTTTCCTTTCCTGGTGAGCTTTTCAGCAAGATTTGAATACTCAGCCCTTGCTTCGGAGATGAAACCTCGGCCGCAATAAAGATCAGCCAATTTTTTCAATGTCTGGATATCGTCGGGAGCTAACCGGCTGATCCTTTTGTATATGGCGATGGATTTTGTGAATATTCCCTTCTTTTCAAAATGAGCTGCAATCTTTTTAAACTCTGCGACAGCTTTGCCTGTTTGGTTTGCCTTGATAAACAAATCACCGATGATATTCCAAACCTGAAAATCCTGCTCGTCCCCTGATAATAGCTTTTGATATTCAGTGATGGCTTCTTCATATTTTTCTTTTTTGATATATTTCTCGGCCAGCGCTTCAATTTTGGCTCTTTCTTTATTTTGGTTCATTCTTTTTCTTGATTCAATGGACGGAAGGAAAACCGATGGAAAACTGTCGGACCTTTTTTTTCAAGAGCCCGAAAATGATCCCTTGTTCCATACCCTTTGTGTTTCGAAAGAAAATATCCTTCATAAATGCTATCCAGATGGCTTATCATTTGGTCTCGAAGCACTTTGGCAATAATAGAAGCAGCAGCTACCGAAATACTCCTCCGATCCCCCTGTCGCAACCCCAACTGTTCATGAGATGTTCCGGGCAGTTGGAAACCATCCACGAGCAGAAAATCCGGGTAAAACGACATTTTTTGGACCGCTCTCCTCATAGCTTTAAAAGAGGCCTGATGTATGTTTTCTTCATCTATCTCTCTGTTTGTTGCCCACCCGATCCCGACAGCTTTTGCCGAAGCCAGGATGACTTTTGCCAATCTTTGCCTTTTTTGAGGCGTCAAAAGCTTGGAATCATCGATCTCCGGAATCCACAGCTCCCTGCTGTTTCGGATGAAATCACCCGAGAACATCAAAGACACGGCAACAACAGGGCCAAAAAGAGCGCCTCTTCCCGCTTCATCGATACCTGCAATGTTTTTATAACCTTTCTGGAGCAATTTTTCTTCGATCCGAAAATCTGCCACTTCTGGACTACCAATTTTATTAAACCACATCCCATCTATTTAGTCGAATTTTGAGCTCATAAATGGGGGACATATATGAGCGATGCCACTTTTTTTTCTATCTTGCCTCTTTTAATCTAGCCGCTTTCCCCTTCAAGTTCCGGAGGTAATACAGTTTAGCACGCCTAACCTTTCCCCGTCTCACGACCTCGATTTTTTTAATCATCTTGGAATGAAGCGGAAATACTCTCTCCACTCCTACTCCAAAAGAAATTTTTCGGACCGTAAAGGTGGCACCAACTCCCGTGTTTCTTTTGGCGATCACATTCCCTCGAAAAATCTGGATTCTCTCTTTTTCTCCTTCGCGGATGATCACGTGCACTTTGACAGTGTCTCCGACCTTAAAAGGATCAAGACTTTTAATAATTAATTGTCCATCCTCAACTATATTCATTAGGCTCATTTTGGCTTCCTTCCTTTGTGTATTTCTTCCAATATTTTTTTTTCTTCGGGAGATATTTTTTTTTGTTCGATTAGGTCAGGCCTTAAGCGCCATGTTTTTTCCAAGGCCTTTCTCCTTCGCCAATCTTGAATCTTTTTATGATCTCCAGAAAATAGAACGTCTGGAACGGTCATTCCTCTAAAGTCTCGCGGTCGAGTATAGTGGGGAAAATCATAAAGTCCTTCAATAAATGATTCTTGTCTGACAGACTCAGCCTTTCCGACAACGCGAGGAACAAATCGCGATACAGCATCTATGATTACCCATGCTGCTGGCTCTCCTCCAGTGAGAACATAATCACCTACCGATATTTCTTCTGTCGCAAGGTGTTCCTTCACTCTTTCATCTACTCCTTCATACCGGCCGCATATCAGAATTATCCCCGCCATTCGGGCCAGCTCTTCTGCCATGCAGCTGTCAAATTTCCTCCCTTGGGGAGAAAGCAAATAAACTGGGACGTCTTGCCTCTCTCGAATCTTTGCGACGGCGGAAAATATGGGTTCTGGTTTTAAAACCATGCCTTGACCTCCGCCGAAGGGCCGATCGTCCACCTGCTTGTGCTTCGAGTCGGAAAAATTTCTCAAGTCGTGCACTTTAACTGCGATCAAACCTTTTTCCAAAGCTTTTTTAACCACACCTCCTGAAAATAAACTCCCAAACATATCAGGAAAGATTGTAATTATATCAAATCTCATTCAAGTCCAAAAGCCCATCGGGTGGATCGATGACAATCTCTCTTTTTTCAAGATTCACTTTAACACAAATGGACGCTGTGAAGGGGATAAACATTTTCCTCTTTCCTTTCTCAACAATCAAGAGATCGTTCTCTTTAATGAAAAGAATATCGCTGATTAATCCGATCTCATTCCCGCTTTCCGTAATCACAGAACAGCCTTTGAGTTGGAACAGGTAATATTCCCTTTTATTCAGCGGTTGGAGATCTTCCTCTGGAATCCAAATCGCTTGTCCCGCAAAATCACGTGCTTGAACAAGGGTGTCAATCCCCCGCAATTTAACGATACAAAATTTCTGGGATGGCCGAAAAAATTCGACCTCAAATTCCTTTAGGTTTTTTTTAACTCTAAAAAATACCCTTGAAAAAAAAAGGCTTTTGCAAGCGCTCGGAATGAAGCTTAGCTCTTAGCTCTCCTTGCCTGCCTTGTGTTCTGATAATCCTTCCGATGCTGATCAACTTATCCTTTTTCAATGATCTCGAGATTGAATCTTCTTTTCAATTTCATACCTGCTGCACCAAGGATAACTCGAATGGCTCTGGCTGTTCGTCCTTGTTTGCCGATGACCTTTCCCAAATCTTCTGGGGCAACCTTGAGCTCTAAAATCGTGGTCTGCTCCCCTTCAAGTTGGGAAACCTTTACTTTGTCCGGATTGTCAACTAAGGATTTGGCGATCAATTCAACGAGTTCTTGCACTGTAACCTCCTTTAAGTTTTCTTATTGGGTTGTTTCGCTGACTTGGAAACTTTATGCAATAGAGAGTGAACTGTGTTGGAAGCCTGAGCTCCATGTTCCAACCAGTATTTTGCACGTTCTAAATCCACCTTAATATCCGGAGGCTCCTTCATCGGATCATAAAAGCCAAGAATTTCTTTTGCTTTGCTCTCTCGCGGCATCCGCGAATCGGTCACAATAATCCTGTAGAAGGGTTTCTTTTTTGCACCCAACCGCATAAGTCGAATAGCTACCATTTTTTCAACACTTCCTGATTTTAGTCGAGAATTAGATATTAGCAAAAATGTAAAACAGAAGTCAACAGATTTCAGGAATCTAGAAACAATTCTTTTTCAAACAGTAGAGGCTATAAATAACACTATTTTAAAAAAATACTTGTTTTTCCTTGACTCTCTATATTCATTTCAATAGGATATCTTTCTCATTGCTTTTCCCTCGCTGGCAAAACAATCCGAAAAGAGGCATGGATGAAGGATCGGAAAGGAGTCGTTTATTTTGTTCTGGCGGCTTTTTTTCTTTTTTTTGCCCTCCCTGCAGCCGCTGGTCATCCGATATCCCAGAAGAAAAAAAAGGGAGATATCAGCGTAACTTTCGGACCTGTCTCAAACACCGAAAACCTGCCTGGATCGATCGGGATTATAAAAACCATTGCCTGGCGTCCTCTCACTCAATGGATCTCCATAGGAGGCTGTGTGGGCATCGTCCAGAATGAGGTGCCCATAATGGCCAATCTAACCCTTAACATTCCCCTGAAATGGGTTGAACCATTTGCCACAGCAGGACTGGGAATAGACTTTCAGAACTTGAGTTCGGCAAAAAATTACGGTGGGGGCATAAAAATAAGAGTCACACAACGCGCTGCCGCTATTGTTGAATACAGAAACGTAAAAATTAATAATACGAGCAGATTACACAGCAAACACTCATTAAATCTGGAGTATATCGGAGCGGGAATCACCTATTATTTTTAAAAAATCCAATCTCATAAAATTCGTTCAATGGGAAGGGGGCAAATTGGAAAGAAGTTTCTGGAATTGAGACCTTTTCATCATTTTTTTCATTTCAAAAAATTGTTTCAGCAGCTGATTGACTTCGGAAACAGGTCTGCCGCTTCCTCTCGCGATGCGAGCACGGCGGCTGCCGCCTACGATTTTAGGATTTTCCCTCTCGTTTACAGTCATGGAATTGATGATGGCTTCGAAATAGACGATTTTTTTGTCATCAATGCTCAAATTGGAGACATTTTTGAACATCCCTCCAGAGGGCAACATGTGGAGAAATTGGGATATTGACCCCATTTTTTTTAGCTGAACGAGCTGTTTTTTAAAATCTTCCAGAGTGAATTCTTGTTTCCGGAGTTTCCGCGCAATCTCCTCAGCCTCCTTCACATCTGCTTGTTTCTCCGCTTTTTCAATCAGGGTGAGCATATCTCCCATGCCAAGTATGCGAGAGGCCATCCGTTCGGGATGAAAGACGTCCAGCTTATCGAATTTTTCCCCAACACCCACGAACTTTATAGGTTTACCCGTAACAGAAACCATTGAGAGAGCCGCACCACCACGAGCGTCCCCATCGAGTTTCGTCAAAATGATGGCTGTCAACCCAATTTTATCTCCAAATAGCTGGGCACTTTTCACCGCATCTTGCCCTGTCATCGAATCTCCGACAAAAATGACCTCTGCGGGTTCGAGGATGTCCTTGACCATCCGGAGCTCTTCCATCAGCTCTTCATCCACGTGAAGCCGCCCGGCTGTGTCTACAATCAGCGGATCATGGTGCCGAGTTTTGGCATGCAGGAGAACATCTTTCAGGGCCTTTTGTGGTGATGCCATCTGTTCTCTGGAGAGGGCATAAAAGGAGAGCTTGAGCTCATCGGCAATCATTTTCAATTGATCTTGGGCTGCGGGTCTTTTCAGGTCAAACGAAACCAGGAGAGGATTTTTTTGGAGGTTCCGTACCCAGCTGGCCAATTTTCCGCACGTTGTTGTTTTGCCCGAACCCTGAAGGCCGACGAGCATGAACACAGAGGGAGGTAAACTTTGAAATTCCAATTTTTTAGCGCTCCGGCCCAAGATAGATGTTAGTTCATCACGGACGATTTTTATGACATGCTGGGCAGGAGTAAGACTATTGAGCACCTTTTGATCCAGAGCTCTTTCTTTGATTTTGGCCTCAAATTCTCTGACAACTTTGTAATTTACATCGGCCTCGAGTAGGGCCATGCGCAGCATTTTCAAAGCTTCAGACATGTTCCTCTCAGTGATTTTTCCCTCACCACGCAGGAATTTCATGACCTTCTGCAAGCGATTGGATAACTGATCAAGCATTGTATTCTCTTTTCTTAAAGTGCATCCTTATGCTAAGCGAAAGCCTCTTTGGAAGTCAA
Organism: uncultured Eubacteriales bacterium; assembly: GCA_964580235.1. GTDB lineage: Bacteria > Acidobacteriota > Aminicenantia > Aminicenantales > Aminicenantaceae. The sequence continues at coordinate 33,868 of CAZOJY010000002.1, forward strand.
CAGAAGAACAAAAGGGGAATTCAATTTATTTGTCCCCAGAATAAGTCACAAAAAGTGCTTCATGTCCGATCATCAGTCTGGTATGATTTGGCATGAAGTTTGCTTGGTGAATAATGGGGGAGAAAAAAATGACAAAATTCATATCAAAAATCTCTAGGACCGCATTGATCGCCTGTTTCTTGCTATCGACGTTTTATGCATTTATTCTCTATCCCTATCCATCGGATAATATGCCTCAAGAAGAGGTCACCGTCGTCGCCGTCGAAATTCCTGTCCGTGTCCTTCACAAGGGGAAATTTGTGAGGAATCTGACCAGAGAAGATTTTGAAATCTATGAGAACGGCATCCTCCAGCCAATTACCGGGTTTGAAGTCCGGTCGAGAAGGATATCTCTTCCGGTCGATGTATCCACAGAAGAATTGAAGATCTCACCTGAAAAACGGTTTTTTCTTCTCATTTTCAACATATTTGATTATCAAGACTATGTGGGAGAAGCCATCGATTATTTCTTCGCCAACACTTTCCGGAAAGGCGATCGGATCGTCATCCTTACAGAGGGAAATCTTTTTAATATAGAGACGGGGAAAGGCCCTACAGAGGTGGCTCAGGGCGTCAAGGACATGCTAAAAAAATTCAAAGTCATCTCGACCATGCAAATTCTCAGCGCCTACCAAAATCTGAGAAGTGAAGCCGACCGACTTATTCTTGCATTAATGGAAGCGGGCGGCCGGTCGATTCCTTGGGATCAAGCTATCCTTGCGTTCTATAGAAACTACGAAAGAATCTGGGTGGAATACAAGAAGCAGTTCATCACGCCAGATCTCGAGCTCTACCGGAGCATTATCAAAAGAATCAAAGCCGAAGAAGGGGAGAAATGGGCATTGTGTTTCCAGCAAAGGGATATGTTCCCTAAACTTAAAAATGAGGGGCGCCTTGAAAGACTCATCAGGGACAAAGTGGACACGCCGAGCGACAATCCTATGATAACGACTCAACAACGCAATGTCAGAAGCATGCAGATGCAACTGCAAAGACTCTTCGATGTTTCAGGAGACATGCCTACCGGAGCACTGAAAAACCTCTTTATGGAAGCCAACATCACCTTCCATCTTCTCCTCTTGAAATCCCACAGGACATTGGTGGAAAAAGATTTTGAGTTGGGGGAAGTCAGCCAGGATTACGAGGATTACTTCCGCCAGATAAGTTATTCCACGGGAGGCCATACAGCTTTTTCCAACAAGGTCATAGAAGCCATGATCGAGGCATCCCAAACCGAAGACTATTATTATCTTCTGGTTTATTCTCCAAAAGAAGACCCCACAAAAAAGCCTTTGACCATCGATGTCAAAGTGAACCAGAAAGGTGTTGATATCATCCACCTCAAACATTTTCTCAGGGAAAAAGTCCTCCCCATCTCCATCGTCCATTTCGATTCCGGCCGGAAAACCATCAAATTCTCCCTCATCAATTACCAGAGGATCAAGATGGAAGACAAGCAAGCGGGAATCGCTCAGGTTCAAATTACCCTATTCGATAAAGATTCGAACAAGGTCTTTGAGGATGCCAAAGTCCTTCAACTCATCAAAGACCAGACCCATATTTCTATTCCTTTCAGTCAGCTCAAGTCCGGCTCCTACTTCATTATCATTCAGGTGATCGATAAGATCACCAACAGCGTGGACGTCTTCTCCAAGCAGATAAAGCTTTAGGTTTTTCCTTGTTTTCAAATTCAGGCAATCGAGCCGAAATTGATGAAAAATGATCATTGGAGGAGGGTGTTAAGCGACACGGGTGCAAAACCATTCCTAAAAGCCAAATTAAAGGCCTTTTGTTTTGGCATCACGGAAATAGAGCTGCTGACGCCTCTTGACATTTATTCCCATTGTGATTAAGGTATATCTACTTTTTTCAAAGCCTTTTGAGGTGAATAAGATGAAATCCAAGATAGATTATAAAGAAATCCTCAAGATTATCGATTTATTGGAAGAACGGAACCTATCGGCTTTTGAGCTGGAAATCGAAGGATTCAAAATAAAAATCAACCGCGTTCAATCCCCGACTGTTACCTCGGAATCCCCAACATCTTCCTTCTATCCCTCAGGAATTGAAAACAGCCCAAGTGCTGTTGCGCCGGAATCGAGAGGAAACAAAAACAATCTACATTACATCACTTCACCAATGGTTGGAACATTTTACAGGGCTTCCGACCCCTCATCTCCCCCGTTTATCGAGATCGGTGAGAATGTTCAAAAAAATCAGACTTTGTGTATCATAGAAGCCATGAAACTGATGAATGAAATCGAATCTGACATCGACGGCGTTTTGGAAGATATCTACGTACAGAACGGAAAACCCGTAGAATACGGAAAGAAGTTGTTCGCTATCAAACCGGAAAAATAACCACGCATGTTTTCAAAAATACTCGTTGCCAATAGAGGGGAAATTGCTCTGCGCATCATCCGCTCAGCAAAAGAACTGGGCATAAAAACAGTGGCTGTTTATTCTGAACCGGATAAGAGCTCTCTCCATAGCATACTCGCAGACGAAAAGCTCTGTATAGGGCCGGGAAAAGCGGCGGAAAGTTACCTCAGCATCCCGAATATCATGAGTGCCGCAGAAATAACAAAAGCCGATGCCATCCATCCGGGATATGGATTCCTTGCGGAAAATCCTCGTTTTCCTGAAATCTGCGAATCTTCGGGAATCACATTCATTGGTCCCCCTTCTTTTATTATGCGCCTAATGGGCGACAAAAACAAAGCTCGCCAGGCCATGAAAAGGGCTAAGTTACCGATCATTCCTGGAAGCGACCGCGTCATCGATGATTTGAATGACGCCAATAAAATTGCGGAAAAAATCGGTTATCCGGTCATCTTAAAAGCTGCATCCGGGGGGGGAGGCAAAGGAATGCGGATTGTTCAATCTCCAGCAAAACTGGAAGAACAATTTGCGATTGCTCAGAGCGAAGCTAAAGCCGCATTTGGAGACTCTTCCCTGTATCTAGAAAAATACTTTGAAACTGCGCGGCATATCGAAATTCAAGTGATCGGCGATCAAAAAGGAAATGTGATGGCCTTTGCCGAGAGAGAATGTTCCATTCAACGTAAACATCAAAAACTGGTGGAAGAGACGCCATCCCCTTTTGTAGACGAAAGATTTCGGAGAAAAATCACCAGGGCAGTCGAAGAGGCCGCTCACTCTATTGGCTATCAAAGTCTGGGGACTTTCGAATTCCTGGTGGATGCAAAGAAAAGATATTATTTTATGGAAGCAAATACACGCGTTCAGGTCGAACATCCCATCACTGAGATGGGGTACGGTATCGATCTTATCCGAGAACAAATCGCATTAGCCACGGGAGAAAAGCTCTCATTTTCCCATGATCTGGAAATCAGCGGACACTGCTTCGAGTGCCGCATAAATGCAGAAGATGCAAAGACATTCCTTCCCTCACCGGGTAAAATTGACTTTCTGGTCCTGCCTGGAGGCGCCGGTATCCGCGTTGATACAGCCGCATACTGCGGGTGGAATATTCCCCCAGACTACGACTCCTTGATAGCCAAGGTTTTAGCCAAAGCTCCAAATCGAATGGAAGCCATCAGCAAAATGCGAACAGCCCTCGAAATGACCACTGTTGTCGGCATCAAAACGAACATCCCTCTCCACTTAGAACTTCTATCCAACTCAGATTTTATCCAGGGGAATTATGACATCCAGTTTATGGAAAGGGGCCTCACAAACAGCAAGAGACAAAAGCCTAAAAAGTAATCCGCTCTACTGCCGCTCGTTTGCATATATCAAAACATGAAACACGCCTTCATTGTCGACAACGAGATTCTCATTGATACCCAGGTAGAGACGTCCATCCATCGGAATTGTTATTCTGTTGGATGATCCGATATAAAAAATTTCTTCTTTTTCGTTGCGAATCTCTTCTCCTGTCTCCTCGTCAACTTCCACCGATATCAGGAAATACACCTTCCCGATCAATGCTCCGATGTTCTGATCCTGAATAGGTTGTTGAAGCGACTGATAGTTATACCCGTCGGGCCCACAGTAAGTAACAGGATTCCCTCTCTGGAGAGAAATCTGGCCACCAGCCCGAAAAAAGATTTCCTGTCCTTCAAAAACATCCAGGCCGGTGTCGGTCCAATCCACATTACTCATGACAGAAATTTCCAGCCCTTTTTGTTTTCCAATAACCTGGCTAGCAAATCCCCGTATTTCGATATAAAAACAGAGGAAAGCAACAAGAATAAAAAAATATAAGATTTTGATAGATACTATTTTCATCCGCATCCTCAATCCTCCGTCTCTGTTCCTAGGTGCAGAACATTCAGCATCTGCTTATGGATCAAACCGTTTGTACCCAGAGTTTCAAGGCCGTGTATACTAAATTCCTGATTCTTAAAATCAGAGAGATGACCGCCTGCCTCCTGGACAATAAGCGCTGCTGCCGCTACATCCCAAGGTTTCAGTTTTAATTCCCAAAACCCGTCAAACCTCCCGCAGGCAACATAACAAAGATCCAAAGCAGCTGATCCGCAGCGCCGGATAGCCTGGGCTCTGGTCACGAAATTGTTAAAATGGGCAATGTTGTTTTCTGCGCTCTTTCGTAAATCATACGGAAATCCTGTCGCCAGAAGGCTCTTATCCAAATCATCAACAAGCGAAACCTTGATTCTCTTCCCATTTAAAAACGCCCCACCTTTCTTTATTCCAGAAAAAGTTTCATCACGCATGGGGTCATGGACCACGCCGCAAACAACATGTCCTCTCCATTCCAAAGCAATCGAGACACTAAAAAAAGGAAATTTGTGGGCATAATTCGTTGTTCCGTCCAGTGGATCAAATATCCAGCAAAATTCTCCCTCCTTTTCTCTGTTAAGGCCTTCTTCGGCCACAAAATCATGTTCCGGGAAATTTTTCGCAAGGCAATCATATATCATTTGCTGGGATTGATTATCGAAATTTGTGACAAGATCGACTTCCCCCTTATAAATTATTTCTCTAGGAGCATTTAAGTTTTCTCTGAGCATATGGCCGGCTTCCCGGGCTGCTTCCACAGCCACTTTGAGATAAAGTTCGTTTTCCATTGTTTCTCCATATTAGCAACTCCGCTTAATTTGGGCAAGGCAAAACCCTTTGCCTTTTCCCCCGTACTATAATATGATATTCAACGTTCAAAGGAACATTTGATGACCGAAAATAAAGGGTTCTTTCGCAGGCGAAAAAAGGTCATTCTATTTTTCGCGGTCATTGCAGTGATCGCAGTTATCATTTTATTCAACCTTCAATCCCAACGAGAAAAAAGCATAAAAGTTTCGGTCAAAAAGGTTGAAAAGCACAATCTGACTTCCACCATTTCGGCTTCAGGGGAAGTAAAACCGAAAAAAAACGTCAACATCAGTTCGCAAATTGCGGGAAGGGTCATCAAAATCGGTGTGGAAGAGGGACAACAAGTCAAGGCCGGTGATTTCCTTCTCAAGCTGGAGTCCACACAGTATGAAGCCAATGCCGAAAGGGACCGTGCACGAATTCAGTCTATGAGGGCCGACCAGATTCGAGCGGAAGCTGTGAAGAAAAGAGATGACGGTTTTTATCAACGTCAGATAAAGTTGTTTGATGCAGATTTGATATCGACCGAGAAACTGGAATCAGCAAAAGCGGACTACGAAATATCCAAAGCGAATTACGATGCCATTCTCTTCCAAATAAAACAAGCCCAGGCTTCCCTACAAAGCACATTGGATATCCTAAAAAAGACAGAATATTACGCTCCAATTGATGGAATCATCACCAGCCTCAGGGTCGAAGAGGGAGAAACCGCACTCGTAGGCACGATGAATAATCCAGGCACCGTCTTGATGACCATTGCAGACTTATCGGTGATGGAAGTCGAGGTTGAAGTCGATGAGACCGACGTCGTCGGAGTCAGGATCGGACAGCCATCAGAGGTCAAAATCGATGCATACCCGGAGCAAACCATTAAAGGGACGGTCACAGAAGTCGGAAGCTCCGCCCTCCAAACAGGGGTCGTCTCGGATGAATCCAAAGACTTTAAGGTGGTTGTCACCCTGGAAAATCCCCCGGCTGATTTAAAACCTGGGCTTTCGGCTTCGGCAGATATTATCATCGCCAAAAAAGAAAATGTTCTGGCTGTTCCGATTTCCGCCCTTGTCTTAAAAGAAAAAATCACAGACGACAAGAATGCCGAAAAAGAACAGGAAGAAGGCGTGTATTCCGTCCGAGAAAGCCGGGTAAAGTTTATTCCAGTGAAAAAAGGGATCATGGGCGAATTGATGATCGAAATCATGTCTGGACTCGAAGAGGGTCAGGATGTAGTTGTAGGCCCTTACAGCGCCCTCCGCCTTTTGAAAGATGATGCACTGATAAAAGTCGAAGAAAAAAAAGAAGAATGACCATTCCCCATGATGATATAATCATTACCGCTGAAGACCTTTGGAAAATCTATCAGCTAGGAAAACAAGAAGTCAAGGCCCTATGCGGAGTTTCGTTTACGGTCAAACGGAATGAATTAATGGCCATCATGGGACCATCCGGATCTGGAAAATCAACGCTGATGAACCTTATTGGATGCCTGGATACTCCCACCAAAGGAAAGTATCAGCTCAATGGAAGATTGGTCAGTGAAATGAGTGAAAATGAACTGGCTTTTATCCGCAACCAAGAAATCGGATTTGTTTTCCAGGTGTTTAATCTGCTTCCCAGGGCCACAACTTTCCACAATGTCGAACTTCCCCTCATTTACAAAGGTGCCAGCAAAAAAGAACGCACTGAAAAAACTCACAAAGCCCTGGAAAAGGTGGAGATGGACCACAGGAAAAACCATCGGCCCTCAGAACTCTCTGGAGGAGAAAGACAGCGGGTGGCTATTGCCCGTGCATTGGTGAACGAACCTTCTCTGCTTTTGGCTGATGAACCCACCGGAAACCTGGACTCTAAAACAGGCTATGAAATACTGAATCTTTTTCGCAAAATCCACTCGCAAGGAAACACCATCATCATGGTTACTCATGATGCGGAAATCGCCCATCAGGCGCAGAGGATCATTACTATCCGAGACGGAAGAATCGAAAAGGAGAAAAGAAGGGGAGAGCGAAATGACATTTTTTAGCCGGCTTTTGGGTGTTTTTTTTAATCCCAAAAATATTTTTAAGGCCTTATCTGAAAAGTCCATCTGGGTGGACATGCTTTTTGTTCTTCTCATTTTGGTCACGATTTACGCTGTGTTGATTTCTCCTTATATTCCGCAAGATCAGATCAAGCGTTTGAAAAGTGATGCAAAGGGCCGAGCAGAGATGGGAGAAGAAGCCTTCAATCAACGATTGGAATTTTGGGAAAATCCCGCTCCGCTTGTGACGATAACAGGAATCATCATGCAGCCCGTCTCCTTACTCATCGGATTCCTGATTCAATGCTTAATCATTCTGGGAATGGGGCGCTTGATTTCTATTGAGGGAAAATATATCCAAGTTTTTTCTTCCTTTGTTCATGCCAATGCAATCAACCTCGTTTTAGGCAATGCCTTACGTGCCTTCCTCATCTTCAGCCGCGAATCTGTTTTTCAGACAACGACAAGCCTGGCTCTCTTCTTTCCCAGGCTTGATATCATGTCTCCAGCATATTTTGTGCTCACGCAAGTGGATTTCTTTCAACTTTGGGTATTCGGTATTTTCGGCTTTGCCCTGTCGCAAATCTTCAAGATTGATTTGAAAAAAGGCCTTTTTCTTTCCTACGGATTCTGGTTCATCAGAAGCTTGTTTTATATCGCTTCCAGATTGTTGGCTATGAAATTCGTCAGCTAGCTATCCCCTAGCAGACAGGCAAGCTGAAGAGGAAGTCATCTCAGTTTGCCCGCCTGCCCCATTGACATCTGGTGTTGGGATTTATAAAGTATTCATATGGATTCATTTCCCCAAATCCTGTACTCCGTTTGGGAGTCTAGAGCAACAGGACGCCTTCTCATAAAAAGCGATACCACTGAGAAAGAACAGACTTTTTTAGACGGCAACCTGGCCGTAGATAAGGATACATTTAATGAGAAGGCCTTTCTTATTCATCTCTTGAAAAAGAAAATCCTGGATAATCCATCTGCAAAAAAATGCGAGACGCGGACCGCAAAGAAGAAAACATCTCTCCTATCTTCTATCATCGACCTTGGAATCCTCTCTCCACAACATCTGTGGAAGAATATGGAGGCTTTTAGAAAACAAGAGCTGTTTCCTTTCTTTGACATGTCTCCGGTGGTTTTATCTCTTATTTCAGATAAAACACCGTCAGGCGCAACCATTCTTTTTACTATCCCCACGCTCAATTTTATCCGAGAAGGTATCTACCGAATGAAAAACATCAAACTGATCGATACTCTCATCCCAAAGGAGAACGAGGATTTTAAGACACTTTCGCCCGAGCACATGGATCAGATCGATCTGGAACCGCATGAGGAATACCTCATCCACGCTGCTGGCAAAAACAAAGACCTCCCAAGTCTTTATATGACAAGTGTAATGGGCGAAAAATACACTAAAAAAGCTCTCTTTACTCTCCTTTGTTTAAAAATTCTCGGACCATCTCCGATGGCAACACCCAACAAACCCCTTCAGGAATTATCCGCCGCAGAGCTTCAAAAAATTCTCAGTACTTTTAATACAAAATGTTCTTATATCTATAAATCCGTTTCCAAAGAACTTGGTCCTGTTGCTCTGAATTTGATGGAAAAATCCATCGAAGACAGCAAACCTCATCTATCGCAACACTTCCAAAAAATCCGGTTGGGCATAGATGGCAAAATCGATCTTCAACCGGTCCTCAAATCCAGCATCATCCTCTCGGATCGAGAAACAATACAGTTGATAATCAAATCTCTGAATGAAATTCTAGCTGCAGAGATCTTGACCGTGAAAAAAACTCTCGGCACCGCATTCGAATCGACGTTGATTAAAAATTTGGAGAAAGTGGGTGGCTGAATTGAAGAGAAAGCAGGTGTTGGCCCTTCTGATTTTTATAACACTGATAATTCTTTTTTTCTTGGTCAAAATTGGAACCTGAAGCCAAAAATCTCGCCGTTGTCTTGGGCCCCACAGCTGTCGGAAAAAGTTGCATTGCTATCCGCCTGGCCAAAGAATTTAATGGAGAAATCATCACCTGCGACTCTATGCAGGTTTACAGAGGATTCGATATCGGAACAGACAAAATCCCCGTTGAACAGAGGGAAAACGTCCCCCATTACCTTCTTGATGTGGCCGATTCATCCACACAATTCACAGCGGGTGACTTCGTCAGACTTTCTTTGGATGCTGTCAAATCAATCAGGAAAAAACAAAAACTCCCGATTATCGCTGGGGGAACAGGCCTCTATCTGAAAGCCCTTCTCGATGGACTTTTTCCAGAAGAAAAAAAAAATCCGGCTATCCGCAACAAGCTTGAACAGCAGGCAAAAAACAAAGGATTGGAATATTTAAGAGAACTGCTTTTAAAAGTAGATCCTGTTTACGCAAAAAAAATAGGCAAGAGGGATAAAATTCGCATCATAAGAGCACTCGAAGTTTACCATGTCACTCAAAAACCCATTTCCTCACATTTCGCTAACACTTTTTCACCGGTCGATGATTTCCATATCCTTAAAATTGGGTTAACTTTAGAAACGGCCGTTCTTTACAGAAAAATTGAAAATCGTGTCGACCGGATGTTCGAAAAAGGCATCGTAAACGAAGTGCAAAACCTTCTTGCAGGGGGACTCAAACCGGAATCTCCGCCATTTCGTGCTCTGGGTTACAGACAAGTCTTAAAACATTTAAAAGGAGATATATCCCTGGAAGAGGCGATCGATCTGACCAAAAAAGAAACCCGCCACTACGCTAAGAGACAGATGACATGGTTTCGAAAAATGACGGGAATCCGCTGGTTTACACCGAATAGTTTTCCTGCTATTTCTAAATTTGTGAAAACCCATTTGAAGTGAAATGGAAAAAGCAATTCTTTTACACTTGGCAACAAACAAAAGGGAACGGGCTGAAGCGGAAGAATCCATCAAAGAACTCCGAAGATTGGTTCAGTCGGCCGGGGCTGATGTCATCCATGAAATATTGCAGGTCCGGCCTAAGATATCTCCCAAATATTTCATCGGGGGAGGCAAAGTCGAAGAAATCATTCAATTGAAACAGGAAACACAGGCAGATCTCATCATTTTTGACCACAACCTTTCGCCGATCCAACAGAGAAGTTTAGAAGACGCAATCCCTGGAAAGATCCTCGACAGGACACAACTCATCCTGGACATTTTCGCCCAGCGTGCCCAAAGCAAGGAGGGAAAGCTTCAGGTCGAGCTGGCTCAGCTGAGTTACCGGCTCCCTCGCCTTTTGGGACGAGGAAAAACTCTCTCTCGATTAGGGGGAGGAATCGGCACCCGAGGTCCTGGAGAGAAAAAACTCGAAGAGGACAGAAGACGCATTCAAGACCGGATCTCACGGATCAAGAAAGAAATCCTCCGTGTCCAGAAGCGACGCATTCAACAGAGGAAAAATCGCAGGAAGGGTCCGATTCCAATCGTGTCTCTCGTTGGCTACACAAATGCAGGAAAGTCCACATTATTCAACAGGCTCTCCAGCGAGAGTATGTTTACATCCTCCCAACTCTTTGCCACCCTTGATCCTGTTCTACGCCGTGCCTATCTTCCAGATGGACTCTATTTTTTTCTCTCCGATACCGTGGGTTTCATCAAAAAATTACCTGTTGAGCTAATCGAAGCCTTCAAAGCCACTCTGGAAGAGATCAAGGAGTCCGACTGCATCCTTCATGTCATTGATACAAAGTCCCCATTATGCAACTCCCAAATCGAAGCCGTGGATAATATTCTATCCGATTTGGGTGTTAAGAATATTCCAGTCATTAAGGTCTTCAACAAAATCGACCTTTTTCCAAACATAGCGGACTTTTTGCTCAAAAATAATAGTTCTCCCCATCAATCTGTTTACATTTCTGCTAAAACAGGAAACGGAATCCACCTGCTTCACAAAAAGCTTCGTTCTTATCTGTTTCAAAAGATGAATTTTTATGATCTCAGCATTCCGAAATCCAAAAAAAATATCATTTCCTCTTTCTCAAAATGGTCAATTGTGCTAAAAAAGAGAGAAAACCGCGAAAACATTGAAATAAAAATAATGGCCGATCCAAAATCCGTTCTAAACTACACATCTTACATCAAGAGAGGAGGAGAAAATTGGTGAGAAGAGCATATGCCTTGTGTTTTCTGATAATACTGATATTGGGGGCATGCGCAACATACCAACCACCACCTCCCAGCCTCTATCTCGATAAATTGCCTCAATCCATCGTGACCGAACTCTCTCTCGATGAGAGAATCGTCATTGAAGAAGCCTGGAGGAGCCTGAGGCAGGGGAAGGGAAGCAAAGCCCGCAAAACTCTGATGAGCCTGGATGAACAAAGCCCTTTTTACTATGTTGGCATGGGATACGCCTACTTCATGATGAACGATATTGCACTGGCAGAAGACTTTTTTAAGGCGGCCCAGCGATATTCCCCGGATATGATTATCGTCCATCTGGGCCTGGGACAAATTTATCATAGGACAGGTCGCGACGACCAAGCGTTTGCAGAATTCCGGGAAATTATCAATAGAGATCCGAGCCACATCTGGGTTAAGGCTCAATACGAAAATATTAAAACCAAAAAAACGCAAGAATCGTTGGAGACAGGTAAGTCCTTTTTTGATGCAGGGAACATGGAGAGCAGCAAGGAGGCATATCTTCGGGCCTTGTATTATTCCCCAGAATCTCTACAAGCTCACCTTGCTTTGGCTGACATTTTCCAACAAGAAAATAACATGGAAAACGCCCTTGTTCATCTGGAAGCAGCCAGTAAATACGATCCCGAAAATAGGGATATCTTCAAGAAGTATGGCAATGCTCTATTTTTGGCCAATGAAAACAAGCAGGGCCTTAAGATTTACGAGAGATTGTCGGCAGAAGAACCCGAAAACCAAGAATACCAGCAGAGAATCGAAATCTTGAAAAACCGATTGGGAATCTTTGAGCTTCCAAGTCAGTACAACACCATAAATACTTCTGAAGCCGTTTCGAAAGAGGATGTGGCAGCACTTCTAGCGATCAAGTTCAAGAATGTCTTTGGGAAAACCGCAAAAAAACCACCGATAATCATCGACATCGCAACTTCATGGGCAGACGATTACATCCTCCAAACGACATCACTCGGTCTATTGGACATATATCCTAATCATACATTCCGCCCAAAAAAAATTATAACCCGGGCAGAAATGGCTGAAATCCTCCTCCGGCTGGTCAATTACATAAGGGATAGAGGCTTTAAATTCATCCAGCAGATCCCGCAAGAAAAAATCCAAATATCTGATGTCTCTGCGGACAATTATTACTATCAACCCATCATCCAGATTGTATCCTATGATATCATGAGTCTGTCACTGGATAAAACATTTAAGCCAGATCTACCCGTAACCGGCAAGAATGCCATCAAACTCCTCGATATCATCCTGGGTCAGATCAACTAGGCACCTTTAAAGACACCAAGATGGTTAGTCATACATATTTATTCAGGCTTATAAGATGAACAAACTGGCAGAAGAACGTTTTTGGAACATCCCCAATTTCTTCAGCACGCTCCGGATCCTTCTGATCCCGTTTTTTATTTATATGATGCTCCAAAACAAGCTCCTGGAGTCCTTGGTTGTTTTTTGCGTTGCAAGCACAACAGACATCTTGGATGGATTGACGGCCCGTATCTGGCATCAGAGGACAAAAATCGGCGGGCTGCTCGATCCTGCTGCGGACAAGCTGTTGATGACCACAGCCATCATCGTCTTGAGCCTTCCCACCCTCAGCCGGCCAAACACTATCCCCCTTTGGCTTACAGTTGCCATTATCGGCCGCGACATCGTCATCGTATCCGCTGCAGTCGTAATCTACAAACTGAAGGGCCAAAAAAAATTCCCTCCAAGTTTATCAGGGAAGGCCAGCACCGTCTGTCAGATGGGAGTGATCTTGTGTGTGCTTCTGTTTAATATCAGGAACACATCTCCCGGATTTCTCCCGGGGCTGTACATCCTCACTTTCGTTTTAACCCTCATCTCTGGATTTGGGTATGGATTTAGGGGTTTCCGTTCGTCTTCGCGATCGAAGCAATAACCAGTCTTACAAGTTCTTATCGATGAATCCCTTGCGGAATGTTTTCCAAAGGATCTTCAAATCGAGGCTCAAAGACCAATTTTGAATGTAATAAAAATCGTAGTCCAGCCTTTTATCTATCGAGGTGTCCTGTCTGAGTCCATGAACTTGAGCCCATCCGGTAACACCGGATTTCACCTTGTGCCGGAGCATATATTTGGGGATTTTTTCCCGAAATTCTTTCACGAAGACTGGCCGCTCCGGGCGAGGCCCCACCAGGCTCATCTCTCCCTTGAGAACATTGAACAGTTGAGGAATTTCATCCAGGCTGAATTTTCGTAAAAACCTGCCTATTTTTGTTATCCGAGGATCATCGGAAATACACATGACCGGCCCCGTCTGTGATTCAGCATCACAGATCATGGTTCGGAATTTATGCATGATGAATTTTTTTCCGTCAAGTCCCATTCGTTCCTGATGATAAAACACAGGCCCCCTGGAGGTAACCCTGATTAAAAGCCCGACAATGAATAAAAGAGGCGAAAACAAAAGCAAAAAGATTGTGGATGCCAGGACATCCATCAGTCTTTTAGCCAAGAGCAGCACGCCCCTCAGGGGGGGCTCATCAACGCTTATAACAGGGAAGCCATCGAGATCTTCAACCCGGGCTTTGAGCGTGAGAAGCTGAAAAAGATCCGGGATCAACCTGACATTCACAACATACTTATTGACTACTTTGAGAGTCTCAAGAATCTTGCTGTAGTTATTCAAGTCCAATGCCACATAGACATCGGAGACATCATCCTTTTCCAGGACCGATTCCAACTCATTCAAAGGGCCGAGAACCGGGATGCCTCCATTGATATCAACCACGTCTCCTGCCTTCCGCTCATCATCCAGGAATCCTTTAATAACAAATCCCAGATCTTTGTACTGCAAAAGTTTTTCAGCAACCGATTTTCCCATATCCCCAGCTCCGACAACCAGAACACTCTTTAAATTCATTCCTTTGGCATAACGTCTTTTCATGAAATAAAAGATCTGATTTCGGAGGAAGGAGATCATCAACACAACCACAACAAAATAAACGGCAAGCCATCCGTGTGACAGCTTGAAGGTCACGCGAAATAGAGGTGCGGCTCCCTGGCTATAGGCATTTAAATAAGCTAAAACAGCCTGTATGATGAGGATTGTGAGAACGGCATTCAGCGTCACAAGGAAAAAATCATCGATTTTTGTTCGCTTCAGCCTCGTCCTGTAGAATCCCTGGAGAAAAAAGATCATCATGTGAATGGCCAGAAAGAGAGGCAGGACAAGGATGTAAGATCTTAATGGGGGAACTCCTCTTGCAGGATTGACAGGAATGACATAAAACCGAAATCCATAAGAGTAAAAATAGGACACCAGGATTCCCAGGAAATCACTCAACAGGAACCAGCCGATCAAATCGCTACGCTGACGTTTTATCATTTTTCACCTTGAAATTCGTTCCATTTCTCATGAAACACAGCCGATACCTTCTCCTTGAATAAATCCCGAGAGAATGTCAAAGCATTCGCCCGTATAATCGATTTATTAAAAGCAATGCCTTGAAATTTGTCAAGCGCGGTTTGAAGACTCCTTGGGGTCAATTCAAGAAAAAAAAGGCCGCTTTCCTGAGGGATTACGGTCTCTGTCGCTCCGCCCCTTCCATAGGCAATCACGGGTATTCCACAGGCCTGGGCTTCCAGCGAGTTGATGCCGAAATCTTCTTCACCGGGTATCAGAAGAGCCTTAGCACCCTGATAGGCCTGACGCAGTTCCTGGGAAGACAGAGAGCCGAGAAATTCGATATTTCTGTTTGCTGCCTTCTTTAGCTTTTTGTAATCAGGGCCCTGGCCAACGATCTTCATTTTCAAGCCATTGCGGTTAAAAGTCTCTATAGCCAGGTCTATCCTTTTGTACGGAACCAAGGCGGAAACAAGCAGATAATAATCGCCCTGTTGGCTGTCAGGCAGAAAAAATTCTGTATCCACAGGAGGATGGAGAACGTCCGCTGTCCTCCGGTAATACCGGTAAATTCGCCGGGCGACAGTCTTCGAGTTCGCTAGAAAGTAATCCACTCGGGATGTGCTGGCCACATCCCATAGTCGCAGACGGTGGATTAGAGGAGGGATGAGCCGACGGGAGAAAAATCCCAATTGATCGGCCGAAAAATAAGCAAAATACTGATTCCAGGCATACCGGACAGGGGAATGGATATAGCTGATATGCAGGGCATCCGCCCGGGGAATTGCGCCTTTGGCCACACAGTGGGAGCTGGAGATGACCAGGTCATAATCCTGGAGATCAAACAGTTCCACAGCTAAGGGGTAAAATTGCAAGTACCAGCGGTATCGTTTTCTCAAAAAGGGCATCTTCTGAAGGAAACTGGTATGAATGGTTCTTTTTTCTATATTTTCGATCTGACTTCCCAAAAAATGAAACAAGGTGTAGATCGGAGCCTCCGGAAAGATTTCTGTAAAAACTTCCAGGACTTTTTCTCCTCCACGTTGGCCTGTCAGCCAGTCGTGCACCAGAGCAACCTTAGCATTCTCCATCGCGGTGATTATAAAAAACGGGATGTTTATTTGTCAATCAGCACAGATATATACTCTTCAATTGTTTTATCCCAACGGAACTTCAGACTGTGGACAAAACCCTTTGTTTCATAATTTTTTTTGATTCTGTCGTTTTCGATAAAAAGAGTTATTTTTTCGGCCAAATCCTCAACGGACTCAGGAGAAAAATACAGGACATTGTTCTCTAAAACTTCTTTCAAGCTCCCGCCAGGGCTGCTGATCACAGCTTTTTTTCGGGCCATCGCCTCCAACGGGGGAAATCCGAATCCTTCGTATAAGGAGGGAAAAACAAAAAATTCGGCGCCATCGATGAGCCGGGTCAAATCAGGCTGGATCAGATAACCTTTCATCACAACCTTTTTTTCGATTCCCAAATCTGTTACCAATTGCTGGAATGCTTGATCCGGTTTGCCCCCTGCAAGCACCAATCGAAAATCCGGATAACGGTCTTTCACCAAGGAAAAAGCCCTGATAAGAGTGGATAAATTCTTGTGGGGTTTCAGGTTGCCCGTATAAAGCATATACGGAAAATCAAAAAACGAAGGCTGCGGTTCCTGCTGAAAAAAAAATTCCGCTATTCCATTATAGATCACTTTGATCCTGGATTCGTCGAAGCGAAATAAATCCCGCAGGTCATTTTTTGTAGTCTCGGACACAGCAAATACGATTGCTGCCTTTTTTTGAACCTGCCGCATGAAAAATTTTCCGACCTCAACCCTGAGGGCAGGCTTAAAAAGGTGGGGGAACTTGAAGTGAATCAGGTCATGGACTGTGATGAATAGCTTTTGAGAAATACATAGAGGATAAACATAATGGGGAGAAAAATAACAGTAGTCCTTCAACTTTCTGATCTTAAAAGGGATCTCCACATGCTCGCGAAAATCATAGTTTTTTACCGTTGTTTCAATTGAGGACCCGCTCGGCAGATCAAGGGGATTTGTGCTCTTCAAGTGAATGACCCGGTACTCAAAACACCCACGGTTCACAATCCCCTGAAACAGATTTTGAATGTAGACACCTATGCCATAATCTTCGATTTTTCGGGCATCAAAAAGAATCTTCACAACGGAACTCCCTGATCAGGTCCATAATCCTGGTATAGATTTCCCTGCTTTCGGATTTATCCATCCACCGACTTAGCCATCGTTTCAATCCAAAGCGGAGCAAGAGATAACACTTGAGGACCGCCAATGCCCAGTGGCTGTTATGCTTGCAATAATAATAAAGCTGACTCTTTTTTGCTTCCGACAGCGCTCTTCCCGGCATTTTAGAAACGGATTGTCCAAGGTAATGGATAATCCGGACGTCTGATGTCATAAGTATTTTTTGACCGATCCGGCGGATCCGCTTTCCCAAATCTGCATCCTCGACGTAAAGAAAGAATCTTTCATCGAATCCCCCGACTTGCTTGAACAGGCTGCGGTCGATTAAGAAGCAGACCCCGCTCACCCAATCTACATCCCGGCTTATCCGGCCTTTTTTTCGTTTGTACTGCCACCGATGCCATTTTTCGGCAAAAAACTTCAGGAAAACCTCTGAAAGGAGATGAAGGTCCGACCCCCAGGAAATTTGGAGAGATTTGTCGGGAAACAAAACCAGAGGCGCAACGATCCCATATTCTGGATAATTCTTTTTTATGTCCAGGAGTTTTCCGATCGTCCCTACGGGAACACATGTATCGTTATTCAGAATCAGGAGATATTGACCCATAGCTTGTTTGACTCCCAGGTTATTTGCCCGGGCATATCCGACATTTTTTGGCAGAGTAACCACTTTCACCCCGGGGAAATCCCGGCGTACAGCCCCAACAGAATCGTCAGCCGAGGCGTTATCCACGATAATAACTTCATATTCCGGAGAACCTAAATCCTGGAAAAGGCTCTCCAACGTTTTCAGGAGATATGTTCTGTTGTTAAAATTTACGATGATGACCGAAACATCTGGGGCTTTATGTATCAACACTAATTCTCCCTATCCGTCATCGATCTCTTTTCTAACCTGAATAATTCATGCTAAGACATTTGCGAATAATCTCTTCAGTTTTTTCCAGCTGATTCTCAATGGAATATTTTTCGCAAACACTTTGATGACCCTTCTCAGCAACATTCCGGGCTTGCTCCGGATTCTCGCGAATCGAGAGGATGGCATCCGCCAACATCCCAGGGACAGGATAATCGACCAAAAATCCATTCTCCCCGGCCGTTATGATCTCTGCTGTTGCACCCTTTCTGACAGCGAGAACCGGAGTTTTTACAGACATGGCTTCCACTGCTACCCTCCCGAAAGACTCCACGCAGGAAGCGACAACGAGCAAATCCAAATGGGCCAAAACACTCAAAATGTCAGCTTGATATTTTTCAAAAACCACATGTTTTTCCAATTTTTGGGCGGAAATAAATTTCTGGATCTTTTTAAAATATTTTTTGTCTTTGACTTCACCTATAACCAATAATTTCACTTCGGGAATGATTTTCTTGACTATACCGATGGACTCTACCACCTTTTTTTGGCCCTTCTCCGGATAGATCTTTCCGACAATGCCTATAACGTAATCTGTCGGTTTAAACCCGAATTTTTGACGGTAGATCTCTTTCAAACCGCCCTGCTCCAAATTCCATTTAAATCCGATAGGCACGATGTGGACTTTATCCTTGCCCATGAAAGGCTGGCCTGTCGTTTCAGAATTCACGATAATCTTTGCGGATAGGGCCAATAAAAGCGAAATCAACGCCCGTTTCCCGAGAAGAAAACGCACAGGAGCTTTCTTGGTTCCGAGAATCTCATGAAGACACCAAATATGAGGCACCTTCTTCCATTTCGCCGCCATGCCTCCGCAGAAGTTGACCGCAGAGTTAGAATACACCAAGTCGATGCTCTCCTGTCTGATCAAACGGGCAATGCGTGCGACGCTTTTTATGTTCCACAACCAGGAAAGAGGCTGCTTCCAAACCCGGTTCCTCTCTGTAAGCCACCATTTAGACGGGATCAAAACAGTTTTTACAGAAAGCTTCTTTGCCTCCTCATGAAAGGGCCCGGTCCGCGGAAGAACCAGGATAGGCTGGATTCCCTTTTTGTTGAGGCCTTCAATTATCTGCAGAAGCACCTTTTCTGCCCCATACAATTCCGCAGAATGCGAAAAAAACAGGATCTTCACTTTCATCTTTCCATGACAGATTTATAAAAATCCAATGTATCCGAGGCGGCTCTATCCCATCTAAAAACTCGAACCCTTTCTTTCCCGGCCAAAACCAGGTACTCCTGCAGGTTTTCATCTCTCAGGACATGGATAATCTGTTCAGCTATATCTTCAGGATCCTCAGGGTTGACATATACCGCAGCATTTTTGGCAATCTCTGGAAGGGCAGAAAAACGGGACGTCACGATTGGAAGACCGCTGGCCATCGCCTCCAGCAGGGGAATCCCAAATCCTTCCCAGAGGGAAGGGAATACAAACACGGACGCTAGCCGGTATATGTTTCTTAACTCTTTTTCAGTCAGGTACCCCACCATCTTCACCCAAGAGCCCAAGTCTAGTTTTTGAATCCCTCTTTGAACATTGGCGGAATCTCGTCCTTTTCGACCGACAAGGACAAGATGTATTTTCTGATGTCTGTCATGGACTATTTTCAGGGCTTTAAGCAGATTTGGAAGATTTTTACGCGGCTCATGAGCCCCGACAAAAAGCAAAAAAACAGAGGGAAGATCAAAAGATTTTTTTGTTCGTTCAAGGCTTTCGCTTTCGCTCGCTTCCCATTTCTTCAGGTCTATCCCGTGGTGAATGACTCTTATTTTTTCCTTATCCAGAACAAACCGCTCCACAAGCTGTTGCTCTGTAAAATGAGACACAACAACTATACCGTCGGCTTCATGCAAAGATTTATTAATCTTCCGGGAAAAATACTGCCTTGCTTCCCTGTCTACCATTTCAGGAAAATCTAAAAAAAATAGATCATGGAGGGTGATGATCTTTTTTCCTTTCGTCGGCAAAGGAAGAGGTGAGGGGGAGTGAGTTAGATCTAATTTTTTTTTAAAGAAAGAATCCAGGGTTGGCCATCCCAGTCTGTACCATAAGAAATTGATGACTTTTACAGGATAACGCAAATCCAGAAAACTTTTCTTGGCAAAAAATGGTATTTTTTTAGGGTTGAATCGGTCTTTCAAGGAGGAGCTGAACAAAAAGTACTCGTTAGTCCGGTCAATTTTTGCCAGCGCGAAAAGGAGATTTTTGAAATAGATCCCAACACCCGTTTCCCCGCTGAGAAAAGGCCGAAGATCCAACCCGATTCGCATTTTGAGGTAATGTATGCCCATAAGAAGGAAATGTCAAGACGAGGTGAACCTCCTAAAAAACAAGTTCTTGCTTCCTTCCAAACACGATGATATCATCTCTCTTACAAAGGAGAGCGCGATGGATTGGATGAATAAAATCAGCGATAGAATCGATTCCTTCCGAGATGAAATGATCGATATGCAGATTCAGCTCTGTTCCTTTCCCGCCATTTCTCCTTCTAGCGGAGGGGAAGGTGAGTTCAAAAAAGCTGAGCGTCTGCTCGAATTTTTAAATGCCAACGGGTTCAGCAATGTTTCCGTAATCAAAGCTCCGGACCTGGATGCACCAGCCGGCTACCGGCCGAATATTCTGGCCATCTACAAAGGAAAGAACTCAGCCAAGACGATCTGGATCATGACCCACATGGACGTGGTTCCCCCGGGAGAACTCGAACTCTGGAATGGCAATCCCTTTAAGGCCTGGGTTGAGGAAGGAAAAATATTCGGACGCGGCGCAGAGGACAACCAGCAGGATATGGTGGCTTCCTTGTATGCTCTCAAAGCATTTTTTGCCGAGAGGATCGTTCCTGAGTACGATATCGGGATCGCTCTGGTAGCTGACGAAGAAACCGGAAGTGAAAAAGGAATCGACTATGTCCTGCAAAAGTCCGACCCTTTCCGCAAACAGGATTTGATTATCGTCCCCGACGCCGGCAACAAGGACGGAACCATGATAGAGGTGGCTGAAAAGGGCATCCTCTGGCTTAAATTCAAGACTCTGGGGATCCAGGCCCATGGATCAACGCCTGAGAAAGGGGTAAACAGCTTCAGAGCCGCTTCTTTTCTGGTGACCGAACTCAACGATTTATACAGCCTTTATCCCGACAAAGATCCCCTTTTTGATCCTCCTATCTCCACTTTTGAACCCACAAAAAAAGAACCCAATGTTCCCAATATCAACACTATTCCAGGAGAAGATATTTTTTATATGGACAGCCGAATCCTTCCCCAAATTAAGTTAGATGAGGTGAAAAAGAAAATTCGAGAAATGGCAGAGAAGATCGAAAAAAAATTCCAAGTGGAAATCACTGTTGAAAACGTACAAGAAGCCCCGGCCGCCCCGCCAACTTCTCCAGAAGCGCCTGTGGTTCACGCCCTGCAAAAAGCCATTAGGGCAATCTACAATGAGGAGGGAAAAGCAATCGGAATCGGGGGCGGGACAGTGGCTGCCCTTTTCCGCAGAGCGAGTTTTGATGCGGCTTGTTGGTCCAGAGTTGAGGAAACGGCTCATCAACCTAACGAATACTGCGTGATCGACAATATGATAGGAGATGCCAAGGTTTTCGCTCATGTTTTTTTGCAAAAATAAAAGGATTGTAATCAGAGAGAATGAAGGCGAAGGGGATATTCCTGCAGGGGAGGATTTAAAATGACAAAATATCTCTTGGTTATGACAACAGTCCCAGACGCTGAAACCGGTCAAATTATCGGAGAAAAAGTCATTGAAGGGCGATTGGCAGCCTGTGTCACCCTATCAGAACCCGTTCAGAGCCTGTATTGGTGGCAGGGAAAGATCACTCAAAATCAAGAGCACACCCTGTTTATTAAAACAAAAAGAGAGGCTTACCCCAGACTCCAAGAGAAAATCCAACAGATTCATCCTTACGATCTGCCTGAGATCATCGCATTTCCCATTTCTGAGGGGAGCAAGGATTATCTGGATTGGATCAACAACGTAACTCTAGCATGAAGAAACTCAGTAATATTTTCTGTTGAGCTCTTGTGCCATCTTTATCGTATTGAGATGAATTTCAACCGTATCCATGACATCATGAGCATAACCCCCTGCAAACAGGATAACAATAGGAATTTTTAATTCCATGGCGCCTTCAATGACAATTTTATCCCTCTTTTCGAGACCGCGCATGGTTATTTTCAATCCGCCCAACTGATCCTTTTCGTACGGATCAGCGCCTGCCAGGTAAAACACCACATCAGGCTTGAAGCTCTTATACAGGCGTGGGATTTGCGACTTCAGGGCATCTAAATATTTGCTGTCACCATCATCCGACCAAAATCCCATATCCAGCGTACTTTTTTCCTTTTTTGCCGGATAGATATCCATTTGATGCATCGAAAAAGTAAAGACCGTTTTATCTCCGTCAAATATTTCCGCTGTCCCATTTCCCTGGTGAATATCACAATCCACAACCATTCCTTTCTGGAATGTGCTATTTTGCTGCATCTTTCGAAGTGCTATCGCCACATCATTCAGGATACAAAAACCTTCCCCATGATCACGGAAGGCATGATGGAATCCGCCTCCGATGTGAACAACCAGACCATCCTCAAATGCCAGCCGCATGGCCATGATGGTTCCCCCGACCATAAGCCGGGCAAAATCCAGGACATCAGACGTATAGGGCAATTCCATGGTCATGATTTCTGATGGAGAAAGGCGGCCCGTTTTCAGCTTTTTCAGGTATTTCGGAGAATGAACCAGCAACAGGTCTTCATCCAGAGCCGGTTCGGCAGAAACAAAATTTTCCTTTTTGACTCCTCTCCGCAAAAGTTTTTCATAAACCAGCCTATATTTTTCGGCCGGAAACACATGATTTCCGAGGTCCACCATCCAGTAAGCATCACTGTATACAAAACGAAAAGAAGGTTTTTTTGTCCATAACCGGGTTAAAAATTGAAGCAGCGACATCGATAGTTATACATACCAAAAAAACCCGAGAGAAACAACTTCAAGAAAATCCAATCAATCCTTGAACTTTTTTCTAAAATATTTTAGTTTGTATTTTCATAATCATGACGAACATTATGTGACTCAAAAGGAATCATTCATGGGAATTAAAAAATTTGTCATTAACCTTGCGCCATCATCTCTCGTTAAACTTTTTGCCAGCCCTTACGTCGCCGGAGATAGCATCGAATCAGCAGTCCGCACGGCCCGGAGGTTTTGGGAAGAGAGGCACGTGTGCTCCACTATAGATCTTCTAGGGGAAGAGTTGCAGAATGACGAAGAAGTCCAGTTCACCGTGTGTGTCTATGAAAGACTTATACGGGCCCTCGGAAAACAGGAATTTGCCACCCTTTCCCTGAAACCCACCCAGCTGGGAAGCCACGCCGGAACAGAACACTGCCTGAAAATCATCGAGGGCATCGTGATGGAGGCCGAAAAGTTCAATATCAACGTCTCTTTGGACATGGAAGATCACAATTTCACAGACATGACTCTGGATATCTACCGGGGAATCAAAAAAGAACACCCGACATTCGGAACCGTGCTCCAGTCACGCTTGTTCCGTACTGATGATGACATAAAATCCCTGCAAGGCATAAACGCCCGTATCCGCCTTTGCATCGGAATATACAAAGAACCAAAAGAAATCTCAATCCAGAGTAAGCCAGATATGAAGAAAAAAATGCTCGAACAACTGGAAGTTCTTTTCAAGGAGGGTCATTATCCTGAAATCGCCACGCACGATGCAGCGGTGATAAATGAATCCATCAACATCGCGGAAAAATTAAACATGAAAAAAGATCAATACGAGGTCCAGATGTTGATGGGCGTTCCGATGAATGCTTTCCAGGACAAGCTCATCCATAATGGCATCCGGGTTCGCCTGTATGTCCCGTTTGCTGAAAGATGGAAGTATGCCACCGCCTACTGCAAGAGACGCTTAGCCGCAAATCCTGCTATGGCGGTTTATATCGTGAAAAACATCTTTCGTAAGATGGCAGGCAAGCGCTAAGCTTTTAGTGTGCTTGTTTTTCCTTCAATACAACCTGCGCAGCGGCCAAACGCGCAATTGGAATCTGGTAGGCAGAACAGCTCACATAATTCAATCCGATCTGGTGACAGAAAGAGATGGAACGCGGATCGCCCCCATGGACACCACAGATTCCCACTTTGAGGTCGGGGCGGGTTTTCCGTCCTTTCTGCACAGCCCACTTCATCAATTCCCCAACGCCGGGAATATCGACGGTCTCGAATGGATTATCCTTCCAAATTCCGTGGGCCAGGTAGTACGCCATAAAATCTGCACCGTCATCCCGGGAAACACCATAGGCCGTCTGGGTAAGATCATTGGTTCCGAAGGAAAAAAATTCCGCTTCTCGGGCAACTTCTGCAGCTATGATCGCTGCCCTTGGGATTTCGATCATGGTTCCTACAGAATAGGGGATTTCAACAGCATGTTTTTCCATCAATTCATCGGCGATACGGGTGATGATCTCCTTTTGGTTGGCAAGCTCTTCGCGGGTTCCGATTAGCGGGATCATGATTTCCGGAAAGACCTTCTCGCCCTCCTTTGTCAACTGGATCACGGCTTCGAATATGGCTGAGGCCTGCATTTCTATGACCTCGGGGTAGGTAACACCAAGCCGGCATCCCCTGTGACCTAACATCGGGTTGAATTCCGATAGCGCTTTGACTCGATTCAACAGATTTTCCAGCGCTTGGATCTTTTCCGTTTGATCGCTCTGAGCGGCTTTCATCACGGCCAGCTCCACCATTAGGTCTTCCCGGCGCGGCAGGAATTCATGTAAGGGGGGATCGAGCGTACGTATTGTAACAGGACGGCTGCCCATCGCTTTGAACAAGCCATAAAAGTCCTCTTTCTGGAAGGGAAGAAGCTTGTTAATAGCTGTCTTCCTTTCTTCTTTGGCCTCAGACAGGATCATTTCTTTTATGAAAGGGAGTCGTTCCCTGTCAAAAAACATGTGTTCGGTTCTTGCCAAACCGATGCCTTCAGCTCCAAAGGCCACTGCTGTTCGGGCATCTTCAGGTGTATCGGCATTCGCTCTTACTTTAAGTCGTCTTACCTGATCGGCCCAGGAAAGGAATTTGACAAATCGTTGATACATCGGGGAATCCTCGGGGCGTTTCTCCCCGCGGACGACCTGCATGATTTCGGACGGCTGGGTCGGTATTTCTCCATCGAAGACCTCTCCCAAAGTTCCCTCTATGGAAAGCCAGTCACCTTCTGTAAATTTATTGCCTCTGATGGTGAAGAATTTTTGTTCTTCATTCAGGTTGACATCTCCACATCCGACAACGGCCGGCTTGCCCATCTGGCGGCCAACTACAGCAGCATGGGATGTCATGCCTCCTGTGGCCGTCAGTATTCCCAGCGCCGCGCTCATTCCATGGATGTCATCCGGGGAAGTTTCATCCCGGACAAGAATGACGCGTTTTCCTTCCTTTTTTCTGGCAACAGCTTCCTCAGCGGTAAACACCACCTGCCCTGCGGCAGCTCCTGGAGAAGCGGCCAGCCCCTTAGCCAGCAGGGCATGTTTTTCCTTTTCTCTGGCATTAAACACGGGGTGGAGCAGCTGATTCAGAGCTTCAGGTTCGACCATCATCAGAGCTTTATTCTCGTCGACAAGCCCTTCCTCTACCAAATCCACCGCGATCTTCACCGCAGCAGGGCCTGTCCTCTTTCCGCTCCGCGTTTGAAGCATGTATAATTTTCCCTCCTGGATTGTGAACTCAAAATCTTGAACATCCTTGTAGTGTTTTTCAAGGTTGTCTGTTATGTCCTTCAACTCCTTAAAAACATCGGGCATTTTCGAACCTAAAGAAACAAGAGGAGAGGGCGTTCGAACTCCAGCCACAACATCCTCCCCTTGGGCATTAAACAGATACTCTCCGAATAATTCTTTCTCTCCCGTTGCAGGATTCCTCGTGAATCCCACGCCCGTTGCTGAATTTTCCCCTGCGTTTCCAAACACCATCAACTGAACATTAACGGCTGTCCCCAAATCATCAGGGATGTGGTTCAAACGGCGGTATGTGATGGCACGCGGGTTATTCCATGATGAAAAAACGGCAGAAATAGCCAGGAAAAGTTGCTGCTTGACATCCTGAGGGAATTCTCTTCCGGTCTCTTTTTTCACCAATTTTTTATACTCAGCCACTAGTTTTTCTAAAAAACTTTCTGTCATTTCGAAGTCATGAACAACCCCACTTTTCTGCTTTTTTCGCTTTAAGATATCCTCGAATTTTTTCTTGGGAACTTCCAGCACGACATCCCCAAACATGTGGATCAACCGGCGGTAACAATCCATTGCAAACCTCTTATCCCCGGTCTTTGCAGCCAATCCTTGGAGCGTTTGGTCATTAAGCCCGAGGTTTAAAACTGTATCCATCATTCCCGGCATGGAAAATTTCGCTCCGGAACGTACAGACACAAGAAGAGGATTGTCTTTTTCCCCAAACCTTTGTTGTGTGGTGGTCTCCAATTTTTTTAAATTCTCAAAAATTTCCTCCTCGACAGCTGGAGGGACCTTGTCTCCTTCCTGAGTAAACAGGTTGCAAACTTCTGTGGACACGGTAAAGCCAGCAGGAACAGGCAGTCCGATGCCAGCCATTTCAGCCAGATTTGCGCCTTTTCCGCCAAGCATATCCTTCATATCCTTATTGCCTTCCGCTTTTCCTTTCCCGAAGAAATACACGTATTTTTTATCCACGGCTCAGCTCCTTATTTCTGGATTTTTTTATAACCCAAGAATATACATACCTGCACTATAAATTTCAAGGTTCACCACATGCAGAGGTTTTTCTGCAAAAATTGGCGTTTTTCAGGCTTTTTTTAAATATTCCTGGAGGCCTGCTTTAAAAATTGTGATGGCTCTCTTGAGATCCTCCTCTTTGAGAACATACGCAATCCTGACCTCATCCGTGCCCATTCCCGGCGTGCGATAAAAACCTTGAGCAGGGGCAACCATGACTGTCTCGTTGTCCAGCTGGAAATCTGTGAGCATCCAGTGCACAAAATGTTCACAGTCCTTGATCGGGAGTCTGACAATATAATAAAAGGCACCCTGCGGTTTTCGGATCACGATTCCAGGGATGTCTTTCAAGCCTTCGTAAAGAACATCTCTTCTACGCTGGTATTCTTTCTGGACGGGATCAAAATATCCTCTCCCCATCCGGTAGGCAGCCAGGGCCATCATTTGCTCGATCGTCGGGGGACATAACCTGGCCTGGGCAAATTTGAGGACGGATTGGTAGACCTGCTCGTTCCGGGTGACCAGCGCACCAATTCTTGCACCGCAGCAGCTGAAGCGTTTGGATATGCTGTCCACGACGATCGTTCGATCCTGAACTTCCTCGTACTCCAAAATGCTCTTGTGCGTTGCCCCGTCATACACAAATTCTTTGTAGACTTCGTCCGCTATGATGAACAAATCATGTTCGAGAGCCAAGGTGATAATCCGTTCTAGTTCTTCCGCCGTGTATACCGTGCCTGTTGGATTGCTCGGGGAATTCATCAGGATGGCCCTAGTTTTTGCGGTTATTTTCGCTGCGATGCTTTCTATGGATGGAAGGCGAAATCCTTCTTCAACATTCAGGGTTAAGGGAACGATGCTCACGTCAGCGCAGGCAGCAAACCCGTTATAATTTGTGTAAAAAGGTTCGGGAATTATGATTTCTCCACCCGGATCAGACACAACGCTGAGGGAAAAATGAATCGCCTCAGAACCGCCTATGGTAATGATGACGTTTTCGGAATCCAGAGAAATGTTATACGATCCAAAGTAATCGGCTATGGCCTGCCTCAATTCCAGGAATCCCTGGGCCGGGCCATAACTGAGGACTTCTTCGTCAAAGTCCTTGAGAGCATTCCAGACCGGCTTCGGTGTCGCAATGTCAGGCTGTCCGATATTGATGAAATACACATGGATTCCCCGCTCCCTGGCCTCGTCAGCAAACGGCTTCAGCTTTCTAATCGGTGATTCCTGGATTTCTGCACCTCTGTTAGATATATCCATCTATTTTTCCTCCTGATGCAGTATTATTTATAAAAATTGCAGACGAGACCATCTTTCTTTATTATCCTTTCTTAATATTGCTCGGAATTTGATTATTCCAGATTAACAAAGTTATGTCAAAAAAGACAGAACCGGGATAAAACCTCACTTTCATTTTGAAACAAAAGCACAGCGGGCTGACGGATCCATTTTCTGAAATGCTGTTGAAATTGTGTGGCTATTCTGATATTTTTGTCGTGGTAAAAAGTGCCATCTGCATGCACAAAGTATCAAAAGCTCTCATCGTCCACAAAAAGACCTGGGGAGATTACGTCCTCCTCGGCTTCCAGGCCAAAAAAATAGCCAACGAAGCCCAACCCGGCCAGTTCATCATGGTTCGCACAGACGCTCAGCTGCACCCTCTTCTGCGCCGGCCTTTTAGCATTCATTCTGTCCAGAACAGTGTGATGGAAATCTTTTTTCAAAAATCCGGGATTGGAACAACCCGTATGAGTTTAAAAGAACGAGGCGATGTTTTGGATATCATCGGTCCGCTGGGAAAAGGGTTCTGTTTGGAACGTGCTCTCTGTGGAAAAAATGTCGCTCTCATCGGAGGAGGAAGAGGTATTGCGCCGCTGTGTTTTCTTGCCCGCAGGCTGCGTAATCTAGGGGCAAATCCTCGCATCTTTTATGGAGGAAAAACGAAGGCCGATATTCCCCTCAGACAAAAATTTATAACAGAAAATTTTAAAATTTTCCTTTCGACCGATGACGGATCTCATGGTTTCAAAGGTTTTGTCACCGATCTTTTCCGGGCCACACTCCACGAATTCCCACCATTCCGGATTTTCGCCTGCGGACCTGAAGCCATGATGCAAAAAGTTTTTCAAATCGCCCGAGCAAAAAAGATCTCCGCAGAGTTTTCGCTGGAATCAATCATGGGCTGCGGGTTTGGCGCGTGTTGGGGATGTGTGCGGAAAATCAAGAACAACACCAAAGAAGAATGGATAAAAATCTGCGAGGAGGGACCTGTGTTTGCCGGCGATCAAATCATTTGGCAAAAAGAGGAGTCATGATAGATCTGTCGGTCGATCTGGGTTTTCTACGGCTCAAGAATCCCGTGCTCACTGCCAGTGGGACATTTGGCTATGGTGTGGAATTCGTTCCCTTTATGGATTTAAACAGGCTCGGCGGACTCGTAGTCAAAGGACTTTATTTCAATCCCCGTCCTGGCAATCCTCCTCCGCGGCTTGTCGAAACAGCAAGCGGATTAATAAACGCCATCGGTCTCCAGGGAATTGGGGTAAAAAAATTTTCCGCAGAAATTCTTCCTCACCTCAGGGGTTTTGACACAGCCCTTATCGTCAATGTCTGCGGCAACGAGGATGAGGAGTATGCAGCGGTCGTAGAATATCTGGACAAACAGGAAGGTATCGCTGCCTATGAGCTGAATATATCCTGTCCGAACACAAAACGGGAGGGCAAATGTCCAGCTTTAACTCCGGAGACCACCCATGCAGTCGTTAAATTGGTAAAGGCGACAAGCTCCCGACCGGTGATTACAAAACTTTCCCCCAATGTTACGGATATCGTCGAGATTGCCTTGAGCGCACAGGAAGCCGGTTCGGATGGGCTTGCGCTGGCGAATACCTTTTTGGCCATGGCCATCGATGTGGATAAACAGACATCAAAACTGGCCAATATATTCGGCGGGCTCAGCGGACCAGCGATCAAGCCCCTCACCCTGCGTATGGTTTATCAGGTTGCTCAACGTGTCCAAATCCCGATTGTGGGAATCGGGGGGATTGCAACCAGCAGCGATGCACTCGAGTACATGATTGCCGGCGCAAGCGCCATCGAAGTGGGAACGGCTAACTTTGTCGATCCTAAATCAACGATAAAAATCATCCGGGGCCTTGAACTGTACTGCCAAAAAAAGGGGATCGAAAGCATCCAAAAAATCACCGGAACTCTCAAGGTATAAGCGTTCCTGTATAAGGATAACAGAAAAATGAAAGAAAAGAATGAACTGGCCCGAAAAATTATCATCGCCTTGGATGTTTACACAAAACAGGACGCTCTATCCTTAGTTCAAGAACTCCCGGGAGCGGACACCTTTAAAGTGGGGCTTACACTTTTTATTTCAGAAGGTCCTCTGCTTCTGGAGGAAATTCAGAGGCAAGGAAAAAAGATCTTTTTGGACCTCAAGCTGCATGACATCCCCAACCAGGTCGCCGGTGCTGTCAAGGCAGGAGTCGGGTATGGTGTTCACATGATGACTATGCATGCTTCGGGAGGTCAGGAAATGATGGCCCTGGCAGCGGAGAGTGCGGCACGGGAGGCCGAACAAATAAATCGGGACAGGCCGCTCCTGCTCGCCGTTACTGTCCTCACCAGTCTTAAGGAAGAACACCTCCATGATATCGGAATGGATGATATAGTTGACGAACAAGTTTTAAGACTGTCAAGATTGGCCAAGAAGAACGGGATGGATGGTGTGGTGTGCTCTCCTCAGGAAATCGATATCATCAAGAAAGAATTCGGTGAAGATTTTATGGTTGTCTCTCCTGGGATTAGACCAGTATGGGCGGCGGCACAAGACCAAAAAAGGATATTGACACCTGGTGAAGCTATGGCGAAAAGTGTGGATTATATGGTGATTGGCCGGCCAATTACACAAGCCCCCTCTCCCGCTAACGCTTTCCTCAAGGTGGTTGAAGAATTATATCGTGCTGTAAACTCCCCCCACAGCAAAGATTGCACCTAACAAAACTATCACGACTATCAAAAGGATGGCGACCACTACCATACTCACGATCAGGTAAGATACAATTTTTTCTTTGGGAGTCTCCATCATCGGACAGGCAAACCCGAGATAAAGGACATAAATCCCATATAGACTCGCCAACACAGCCAATATACCTAAAGAGGGAATGATATGGAGAACACCTGCCACCCATACGGGGGTCATGCTGTAAACAGCCAGCTTCATCGCAGCAGTTGCGTCAGATTTTGATGAAAATGTCGGAGCGAGGGCGTTGATGACGATGCCAAAGACATAGGCAGCAATGAGAGAAAGAACAAAATAAAGTATCGCATACAAGAGGCCGGATCCGATTCCCATCCGGTACCGTCCCACAAAGGGGATTCTGCGGCCCACAAGGCTCAATCCAATAAACTGAGCAACGGCCGGGATCGCCAACAAAATCACAGCATAGGAAGTAAAGAGTTCCGCAATCGTGATCTTTTCTTCCTTTATCTTAACCCATTCTTCTTTCGGCTTTAAAATTATCTGTTGAACGCGACTGACGATATCCATCTGTGTCCTCCTTCCTATTGGATTGCCAAAACTATATAATTTTTAATTTCTTATGTCAAATGAAATGGTTTATTAATGCCGATGGGGACAGAAAAATTGTTAAAGTTTAAAATGGAGGCGCGGGTCGGATTCGAACCGACGAATCGGGGTTTTGCAGACCCCTCCCTTAGCCACTTGGGTACCGCGCCTCATCCATCGTGATTGCACACAGAAAAAAATGGAGCGGACGATGGGATTTGAACCCACGACCTTCTGCTTGGCAAGCAGACGTTCTACCACTGAACTACGCCCGCTCTCTGAAGCCTTTCAACAAAAGCTCTGGGGGTAAACTACCAAAATCCATAATTTCTGTCAATAATACCCCCTATCTTCTTCATGACTAAACACAAGCAGAAAGGGTAAAAAACTATCGGTGGTTTTTATGAATAACCACTCCAGCCCACCCAACAATAGTATTGTGACAAGGAAGTGGCCGGTTGGTATTTATCTTGTCTGGACAAGATCCCCGATCAGCAGGGCATCTTTACAGGAGAGAATCTTCACCGTGCAGGTTCTCTTCTGAGTGTCGATAACCACCATATTCCCGAATATATAAAGAGGCGTTCCCTCATAGAGATTCCTGTATGCAATAAGCTGCTGGCCTAACTGAATACCATCGACCTCCCCCAAGTTTAAAAGGGCCCAGGCACCAGTCCCGGCCTGGACAAAATCTTCTTTCAAATAAAGAATTTCTCCCTTCAGGCCGTCGGTTTTATAAGGCGGCACATTGTAACCCAGGTCCTTGCCCATCCGCCCCTCTTTCTCTTCGAAGGGGACCAGGTAGTTTCCAACCATAACCGGACCGCAGGCTTTTTCAACACGAGCAGAAGCCGTATTTTCTTCAAGAGCCACTACCCGGACTCTTCCGCGTTGGTGAACCAGAGGGCCATATCCCGGAATCGGCTCTCCTACCTCGAGCACCATGAACATCTGTCCTTCTTCGATCCCAGCATTCCGTCCCTTGTTGATGTAAACAATATCCCCGTTGTTAAACTGAACCCGTTCATATGCCCTTTCGGCTCCGAATATTTTTGTATCCGGCTCGTCGCCATCCAAGATATAAAATGAGCAATACAGGTCTGTTTCAGAAAGGAGGTCATAAATTTCTCTATAAATTTTCGCTTTCTCGACCTCATATTCATCTGCCGTTTCTTGTTCCGGCACCGGAGCCTCTGCAAATCCTGTTTCTTCTGGAGCCCCGGGAGAGGCTATGACCACCCTCTGCAGGGAAATGTTGCCGCAGGCTTTGGGCATAATGAATTCATAATGTTTATTGCCATCTACAACGGTAAAAGAATAAACGGATAACGGATTGTTCCCTGCCCATTCAAGATCATGAACAACTTTAACCTTTCCTCCGGAGCGGAACATCATCCACACCATCTTTTCTCCGATGGCCAGTTGTTTTTCTCCGTAGGCAGATTGTTTTAACTGATCCATAAAAGGAAGGGATAAACCGCTGTATCCAGCCAGGCTAAATCCATTTTGGATATCGCCGGAAAATTTATCCAGAAGAGTCTGTAACACTTGTTCGGTTGGCATATCATTTTTGATGTTTGCCAGTTTGAACCGTCCGATCTCTCTTAGCTTTTTGGTCTCGGCATGCACTCCCAAAGTGAACAGAAAAAAAATTCCGATAATGAAAAATGCCCATTTTTTATTGTTCATCCCAGCCTCCTTTTTTAACCAGATAGAACCCTTCATCCCGGAGAAAGGTTTGAGTAAAGATTCTCACTTTTTAGCCTATTGCTTATGGTAATCGATCCAAAATTTTGTCCCTATTATATTCTCCACATATTGCCCTGTCAACAGCCATTCCTCTTTTCCTATGCCGCATGTCTCTGCTTTGACTTTCCAATCCTGAGCCGCACAAATCCACTCTGGGTTCTCATTCTTTTGAGTCGGATAGAAAGAGAATTTATTGAATACAAATTGCTTCAGCAAAAATTTCAATGCCAGGTGACATTTTCCCGCAGCCAGCGGCGTCTATATTCATGGAGGTCAAAAATGTCAAAATCTTTGGATAAACCACAGTATTCCTATCTGGAAAACTTGGAATGTTGGCAACAGGCAAAAAATCTGGCCGTGGATATGTATCAATTTTCTTCGGACGGAAACTTCAGCAATGATTTTGTCCTGCGAGATCAATTGAGAAAATCAGCACTGGCAATCGCTTCTCAGATTGCCTGTGGAAAGGAACGAGGCAGTGCCGCCGAGTTCATCAAATTTTTAGGATCTGCAAAAGCTTCCGCTGCAGAGCTTCGCACTCAACTTATCATCTCAAGGGAGATCGGCTTTCTGTCGGAAGGAGATTTTCTGGATTTT
Source organism: uncultured Eubacteriales bacterium (assembly GCA_964580235.1). Taxonomy (GTDB): domain Bacteria; phylum Acidobacteriota; class Aminicenantia; order Aminicenantales; family Aminicenantaceae. The sequence continues at coordinate 67,365 of CAZOJY010000002.1, forward strand.
GAAGATAAAATCAACAGAATATCCGCCATGATCGGAGGACTGGTACGAGCCATTCGCAAGCGCAGAGAGGGTTAAAAATAGACAAGATAGATCAATTTCGATACAATGAACGCATACGGAAAAAAGCTGAATGGCACAAAAAATAAAAGTGGCTCTTCTTTGCGGCGGCCGTTCGGCCGAACACGAGGTTTCCCTTACCTCTGCCGCATCGATATTCAAGAACCTTGACAGACAAAAATATGACACGTCATGCATCTATATTAATAAACAGGGATTTTGGAGGGGCGTTAAATCGCCATTGCTTCCGCAGTCCGAGCTGGAAAATGGCCCATTTTTAACCTTTTTGCCTTGGGGAAATAAGCGCTCATCTTCTCCTATCGATGCTGATATATATTTCCCAGTCCTCCACGGTCCATACGGAGAGGACGGCACCATCCAAGGACTCTTCGAAATGGCCGATGTCCCGTATGTGGGAGCTGCTGTTCTTGCCTCGGCGACCGGAATGGACAAAGCCATAGCCAAGAGCCTGTTCCTGGATAAAAAATTGCCGGTCGTGAAGCATTTCATGCTCTCCGAATCGATCTGGAACGAACAACCCACCAAAACTCTTGACCGGATTCGAACGGATTTTTCTCCTCCTTTTTTTGTCAAACCCGCCAACCTGGGTTCGAGCGTGGGCATCACCAAAGTCACAAATCTCGATCAGGCCAAATCTGCCCTCCTGACCGCCTTCAAGTACGATGCCAGGGTATTGATCGAGCAGGGGATTCACGGGCGCGAGATCGAATGCAGCGTTCTGGGAAACGCCAATCCTGATGCCTCTCTTCCTGGCGAAATCATGCCCTACAGAGATTTCTATGACTACAGGGACAAATACATCGAGGGCAAAACGACCTTCAAAATCCCGGCAGAACTGCCTCTGAATGTCACGAAAAAAATCCAGCGCATCGCCATCGAAGCTTTTCGTGCCATCGATTGTTCAGGGATGGCCCGGGTGGATTTTTTTCTCCAACAGGGTACAGAGAAAATATTCCTGAATGAAATCAACACTATCCCAGGATTCACGGAAATCAGTATGTTCCCTAAACTGTGGGAGATAACAGGACTTTCTTTCCCCAGACTTCTGGACAGACTGATCAGTCTGGGATTCGAACGCTACAAAAACAAAAAAAGAACAGGAGTACTTTTCGAGCCTTGAGAATTTTAGGAATCGACTATGGAGACCGGCAGATTGGATTAGCCATAAGTGACCATCTCGGATTTACGGCTCAACCTCTGGCAAACTATCGACGGAAAACCCAAAAAGAAGATGAAAAATATTTCAAAACGCTGATTTCGGAATATGAAATCAGGGAAGTCATTATCGGTATGCCACTGAGAATGGATGGAAGTGCCGGTACAAGGGCTGAAAAAACTCAGGAGTTTGCGCGCTGGCTAACACAGATTCTGAATCTTCCGATCCAATTTTGGGACGAACGTCTGACCACCAAGCAAGCGAATAAAATCCTCAACCAGCAAAAAATCAAGAGGAAAGCCAAAAAAGATATCGAGGACCAGATCTCGGCTATGATCATTCTCTCCACCTATCTCGAGAGCAAAAGGGCAAAATCGAATGCTGAGTAAAATAATTAGAACAAGCCTGATCGCGGCTTCTTTACTCCTGCTTTTTTTTATAACATGGTTTTCTTTAGAATTTTACCGCCCGATGAAAACACAACCGAACACCGTCGTTTTTGAAGTCGAAAAAGGACAAACAGCAAAGGAGATAGCCATCCAGCTAAAAAAAAATGGGATTATAAAAAAAACATGGCCAATCCTTGTGGGATACAGGATTTTCTTTTCCGCTCAAAGCCTGAAGGCAGGGGAATATGCCATAACGATTCCCAGCTCTCCGAAGAATATCCTCCATGTTCTCTCTGAGGGAAGTGTTTATCTTTATCCCATAACGATTCCCGAGGGACTGATTATCGAGGAGATCGCAGATCTGCTGGATTCAAAGGGTTTTGCGGCCAAACAGGATTTTTTAAAGGATACATCGGATGCATCCCTCATTTCTTCCTTTGACGGGAACGCGACAAATCTAGAAGGATATCTTTTCCCAGAAACCTACCGCTTCGCCAAGGGGACATCTTCAAAAGAAATCGTGGCCGCTATGGTTTTTCAGTTCACGAAGGTTTTTTCAAAAGAGTGGAGGGAAAGAGCAAAAAAACTCGGAATGTCAATACGTGATATCGTTATTATTGCTTCACTCATAGAAAAGGAAACGTCCCTGCGCAAAGAAAAAAACCTCGTCTCTTCGGTGTTTCACAATCGTTTAAAACTGGGTATGAAGTTGGATTGCGATCCCACGATAATCTACGCGCTTAAAAAACTGGGGAAATTCAAAGACCGTCTGCACAGCAAAGACCTCAGGCTCGATTCTCCTTTCAACACTTACCTTTATCCCGGATTGCCCCCCACTCCGATCGCCAATCCCGGCAGGGATTCTCTTGAAGCGGCCCTTAATCCTGCAGCTGAAAAATTCCTGTATTTTGTCTCTAAAAACGACGGGAGCCACCATTTCAGCCAATCCTTCCGCGATCACCAGAACGCAGTCAATAAATATCAGCGGCGTTGATAATTTCCATCACTTAAACCAGCGGAATAATTCGGTCCAAAACGGATTTTGGTCTGGATTTTTTGCTCAGAATTTTTGTAGAAATAAATCCGCCTTTTTGGTATAGTATTTGATTGAAGCAGAGCAGAGGCATCATCAAAGGAGCACAAACCAAGAATAAGAGAAACCCAAAAGGTTGATCTCGAGGAGGAAAAATGAAAACAAAGGTTTTTTTCATCCCTGTTCTAATGACTGGCATCATTCTGTTTGCATTTTCTGCCCCGCACTCATTTTCTCAGGAAGAACAGAGGACAACCGTCATTATCCCCCCCCAAGTCAAGACTGTTTTTCAAGAAGGGATGCAATCCCGGGAAGCCCGCCTCGATATCCCATTCCAAGTCACGAACAGCATTTTTCTGCCAGCTGGCCAAAACCTGCATGCCATCATCATCTTCAAAGTCAAAAATGCCGACCTCGAATTTGCCCCTCCTGCTGTTGTGCCTCAGGCCGAAGCCCAGGAGGAACCAGCCGCTCCACAAAACCTCATTGCGCAAAAGTATGTATTTCTCCAGTTCAACAAACTCGAAAATGACATACCTGGCGAATTGGCAAAAGAAGTCTACATCCCGATGCGAGTCGAAAAAGAAAGCGCCTCTTATGACGCAGAACAAGAGGGGACATACACCACGGGGTATCCTCTCCCCCCCGGAAATTATCTGCTGTCCATGGCAGTCACCTCCCAAGATTTCCAGAAGATCGGGACACAGTATTTTGAAATCGACCTTCCCGATCCTCTCTCATTCACAGATACACTCGAAACCACACCGATTATTTTTTCAAAAAATATAAAGGAGGTCGCCACTCCAGAGACAACTGCCGAAATCCATGAAACTTTTTTCAGTTATTCTATCCTTCATATCGAGCCCAACCTCGAGCGGATTTTTAGTCCCCAAGACAACCTTGACATTTTCTTCTTTATCCTTGGCACTCAGGCCAACGATCAAGGGCAATCGGATATTGAAATCCATTATGAAGTGTACAAAGGAGATGAGCTGGAGATTAATTTTGCTACGCAAAAATACAACGCTCCTCTTGTGAGCCAACCATTGCCGATGAAAAAAACAGTTCTTGTCCGGACAACAAAAGGCACCGAAACAAGCGAGAAGAGAGAACAAAGAAATTTAGAGCCTGGAAGCTATAAGCTATCCATCACAATCAAGGACAACATCTCAACAAAAACAGTTAAAAAGACCATCGATTTTGAAGTCAGAGGTTGATCGCAGAGCTACTTCACATCCGTAAAGATAATCGGAATCTGCTGTTTCTTTAAACGTTCATTAAAAGCCGAAACATCCTTTTTTATCAACTGCTTCAGGCGATTCTGATAGTCGGCCAATTGCTCCTTGAACATTTCGTGCACTGCGATTTGTTGAGACGTGGGTGGGAAATCGGATTTGCCGATATCATTTACGAGAAACCGAAGTTTAACATAAAACTTATCCGGCCAGCGCAGCCCATCTCCCGATCCAGAAAATTCCATCGAAAACAAAAAACTCTCAATTCCAATGAATTTTTGATTCAGTTCATTTCCGGCTTTGATAATTGGTTCGATTTCCTCTTTCTCCTTCAGCATGTCTTTCAAGTCGTAAAGCTGTTTGCGCAGCCACTCTATCTGATTGATCATGTCTGCTACGGCATCGATATTCCTATAGATCTCCGAAAGAACTTTTGTCTGCACTTGGATATCCGCTTCTGTTCCGGCGGAATGAGGATCTTTTTTCACGGTGAGTTTTTGAGTCAATTCTTTATCCCCTACAGTCAATTTTACCGTATAGATCCCAGGAGGAACTAGAGGCCCGCTTCCGCGGCTGCCTCTTGGAAAGGGGCGCCATCCTTTATCTCCCAGCTCGACATGCTCCTGTCCTATCGGTTTTGTCCGCAGTTTGATCATCTTGGTTCTGTCATGCCTCAGGTCCCACCAGATGCGATTAATGCCGGCTTGTTTGGGAACTTTGAAAGGTTTTGCCGGCTGTCTGCGGAATTCAACAGGCTCCAAATCTTCCGGCTTCTCGGTTTTGATGGTTCTCACGCTCTGTCCTTTCTCATCCAGGATACTGACCACAATTTCTCCTTGTGGTTCTGACTTCAAGTAATAGCTAAGGCTGGCACCGTAAGAAGGATTCTGTCCTGAACAGGGATCATTGGGTGTTCCCCTGGGACCAGCCACATTACGGAAGCGGTAGGCCGCTCTGGGAACAAAAAGATGAACGTCTGAATCCAGGGTTTTTTGGGTCATCTGCTGGATAGGAGTGATGTCATCCAAAATCCAAAAGCCCCTTCCATATGTGCTCACCACCAGATCGTTGAAATGCTCCTGAATTGTCAACCAGTGAACCGGCGCGTGTGGCAGGTTGCTCTGCAGCGATGTCCATTTCTTCCCATCATCAAATGAAACATAAATTGCATTTTCTGTTCCACAATACAATAAGCCTTTTCTGACCGGATCCTCCCGCACACAATGGACATAGCTGAGAACACCTTTGGGTATATCCGAGCTGATGCGCTTCCAATTTTTTCCATAATTGGATGTTTTGAAAACATAGGGATCAAAATCGTTCACCTGATGGTAATCGACCGTTATGTAACAGGTGCCTATGTCAAAATGGGAGGGTTCGATATTGCTGACCGTTCCCCACTCCGGCAGGTCGGGAATATTTTTTGTGACGTTCGTCCAATTTTCTCCTCCATCTTGCGTCACATGCAAAAGCCCGTCATTGGTCCCGGCCCAGATCAATCCGGTTTCTAATGGGGATTCAGCGATGGCAAAAACCGTGCAGCCATACAGGGGGCTGGCATCGTCCTGGGTAATGCCCCCAGTTCTCTCCTGTTTGCTTTTATCATTTGTGGAGAGGTCAGGACTGATGATGGTCCAGCTCTGGCCCCCGTCCGTGGTCCTGTGCACATACTGGCTCCCCACGTAAACGGTGTTGTGGTCATGGGGGGAGATGGCGATCGGGAAGGTCCATTGAAAGCGGTATTTGACATCCTTGGGCGCCCAGCCCTGGATACTTTCCGGCCAGACGGTTACCCCACGGCTCTGCATGGTGCGCAGGTCGAACACATCCAGCATACCGTCGTAATTGCCCGACCAGACGATATTGTTGTCCACGGGATCGGGAACGGCAAACCCGCTTTCGAATCCCCCTACCGGGTGCCACAGACCTCGGGGGATACCCCCGCGGCCCATGCGGCTGTTACTCGGTCCCCTGTAGGAGGACCCATCCTGCCGGTTTCCGTACACATAATAAGGGATCTGATTGTCGACATACACATGGTACATCTGAGCGATCGGGAGCTGGATGCCGTGCCAGGATTTTCCGTGGCTGGTGGAGATACTGACACCCTGGTCATTTCCCACCATCATCCGGTCCGGATTCATAGGATCGATCCACATATCATGATGGTCGCCGCCTGAAGGGCTGAATCTTTTTATGTTTAAGCCACCGTCGAGCGTCATATGGAATCGGGTTGCCGGGAAATACACTTCATCGGCATCGTCCGGAGCCACCACGCAGCGGGTGTAGTAGAGCGGGCGGTTGAGAAGGGCCCGGTCATGATTGATCTGCTTCCAGGTATCACCACCATTATCCGACCTCCAGAGTCCTTCGTCCTTGTGCTCGATAAGGGCATAGATTCTGTTTGAATCGCTGGGGGCCACGGCCACAGCCACTTTTCCGATCTCACCCTCCGGCAAACCGCTTCCTTTGAGCCTTTTCCAGGTCAGGCCGCCGTCGACGGATTTGAAAAGTCCGCCACCCGGACCCCCGCTCCACTTTCCCCAGGTTCTTATCAGCATCGGCCACATCCCGGCGAACAGGATGCGCGGATTGTTGGGGTCCATGGCAATATCGGAACACCCGGTGTTTTCATCCACAAAGAGCACCTTTTCCCAGCTTTTTCCGCCGTCAGAGGTTCGAAAGACTCCCCGGTCCTGCTGGGCTCCGTAACAGTGCCCCATGGCTGCCGCGAAAACGATGTCCGGATTGCGCGGATCTATCAGGACACGTCCGATCCGTCCCGTTTTTTCAAGCCCCATATTTTTCCAGGTTTTCCCGCTATCTGTGGACGTGTATATGCCGTTGCCGTGAGAGACATTGCTGCGGATAAAGGTCTCCCCGGTGCCGGCCCAGATGATATTGGGATCTGAGGGAGCAATCGCTAGAGAGCCGATAGAAGAGACAGGCTGCTTGTCGAAAATTGGCTTCCAGTTGATCCCGCCATCGATGGATTTAAAAATCCCTCCAGAAGCGGCTCCGGCATAACAAATATTCGTGTTCCCGGGGACGCCGACCACGGCAATCACGCGATTGCCCACCGGACCGATGTGACGGTACTTAAGCTGCTTGAAAAGTTCGGCTTTGATCTCCTGTCCAAATAAAGGCCCGGGATAAGCCATAAGGACAGAGACGATGAAGATTAAAGTCAAAATGGGGGATAATAATTTTCCTTTCTTTCTGATCACGCTTAACCTCCTTTCAGAGATATTCTCCGCTCCATTTTATGCTTATTTTTGCTGATTTTATTCTGTAATCCTCAGCAGAAAAACTGAGTTTATTCTCTTATCATAGAAAAATGTCACGGTCAATCAGAATCGGAAAAAATAAAATGGCAGCCGCCGTAAATTTCTGGTTAGAAAAGGAATCAGGAAAATGCACAAAGCTAATAGCCCTACCGGGTGGCTTCGGCGATCAGCCGGTTGAGGCGACCTTTTTCTGAAGGGGGAAGCCGGCTGTAAAATTTCTCTTTGCATCGATTCAGGACTTGTAATGCTTCGGACTTATTGCCGGCCTGAAGATAGGTGATCCCCAGGTTGAAGTAGACATCTATAAAATCGGGCTGAAGTTCCAGCGCTTTCTTCCAATCCCGGATGGCTTCGTTCGTACGGTGGCTGAAGTTAAAAGCAGAGGCCCGGCCGTTATAAGCAGATGCCAGCCAGGGATCATGCTCTATGGCCCGGTTGAAGACACCTATTGCCTGAGCCATGATTGAAGGATCTTTTTGTTCGAGGAACCGCCTCAAATACAGAGCCCCTAAATTGTTGAAGGCTGAGGCGAATTTTGGATCGAGTTCTACAGCTTTCTGGTAAGCCTTCAAAGCCCGGTCAAAATCATTTTGTTTGTAATACACCACGCCCAGATAATTCCATGTTTCCGGGTTGGACTCATCCATCGAAGAGGCCTTCGAAAGAACTTTTAAAGCCTGGTCGACCTTGTTCATCTCGATCAATAAAATTCCCACCTTGGAGAGAACGCCGGCATAGTCCGGATTTCCTGTTATGGTTTCGTTGCCCAGAATTTCCCGGCAGATAACCAGAGCCTTCTCCTGCTCGTTTTCTTTGGCCAACGATCGGGCCAGGCTTATCTTCAACTGCACATTGTTCGGTTCGAGGCGTAAGGCCTTCTCGAAATTCTCCACAGCCTCTTTAAAGTCATCTTTTTTCTCTTCAATGCTTCCCAAAAGGATAAAGCCGCCGGATGATTTTTCATCGGCCTCGACGATTTCCCGGCCCAATGCTTCGGCTTCCTCAGTTCGCCCCATCTGAAACAGTTTGAATGCCAGGGTGATTTTGAACTGAAGATTTTCAGGAAAGACGTCCACCGCCTCTTTCCAGGTGATGACAACTCTCTGAGGGTCGGGTTTCATCTCATAGACTTTGGCCAGCAGCTCGTAATACTGCGGCATTTTGACGTCTGGATTCTGGGCAGTGATACGTTTGAGTTCTGCCTCGGCAATGTCCAGATTTCCTTTTTCGATTTCGCTGTTGACCCCATTGAACCGTCCCTGCAGCAGGATTCCCTTTTTGGGATCCAGAGCCTTGCCCGATTTACCCGAAAAGGAAGAAACATAGCCCAGTGATTCCAGGCGTCTCCGATCTTCAGCTGTCATTTCCCGCCTCGAATCACCACCGGAGACGGCATATTCCAGCACAAAACTTTTCAGCTTCTCATCCAGGGATCTGGCAGCATCAGTCTTTTCGGCAAATATGTTAGTCTTTTCCCGGGGATCGGCCGAAAGATCGTAAAGCTCGGGTTCGGGAAGGGAGATGTATTTGAAGGCTCCGTCGATGATTCCTGTCAATGGCGCCCAGCCCAAAGACTCTTTTCCATACATGCTCTCCACATAAAAAGACCGTTTCTTCTTTTCCTCTTTCCCCTTGAGCAGTCTGGCAAAACTCTTCCCCTGAACCGCAGACGGAATGTCTAGTCCATATATCTCGAGGAGGGTGGGCACGATATCGATGAGGTTGACCCGGCTCTTCACCAACAGTCCTTGAGGAAACAGCCGGGGATTATAAAAAATCAAGGGAACCCGAAGGTTTTCTTCATAACAAAAAACAGAATGCCCGTATTCCCTGTGTTCGCCGAAGGCTTCTCCATGGTCTCCGGCAATGACAACCAGCGTGTTCTCCAGCAAATCTTTTTCTCTCAGGTCTGCGATGATCTTTCCGACATACACATCTATAAACGCAACCTCTCCATCGTACAATTCGCTGAGGCTGTCTCCCTTCCGGTAGGAATCCGGAGGCGCATAGGGCGCATGGGGGTCGTAGAAATGCACCCAGGCGAAAAATTTCTGCTGTTCCCTGTTTTGAAACCATCGGTTGAATTTATCATAGACAAGATCGGCCGTGATCTCGGAATAAAAATTATGGAGTAGCTCATCGGCATTCAAAGAGTCATCGTAGATGGAAAATCCCTGATTGAGTCCGAACTTCGCAAGCAGGACAAACGAGGCGACAACCGCATAGGTATCGTATCCGCCATCCTTCATCATTTCTGCCAATGTGGTTTCGCTTTTGTTCAAAAAAAATGTTCCGTTATCCCGCACCCGGTTACCAAGGGGATATTGACCGGTGAAGATCGAACAATGGGCCGGCAGAGTCACCGGAACAGGCGAGTAACAATGAGAGAACTGAATTCCTCCGCGCGCCAGATCATCCAAACGGGGCGTTCTAGCTCTTGCGTATCCATATGCTCCGATACGATCTGCTCTCATGGTGTCGAGGGTGATAACCAAAAGGTTCATGCCCCCGGCTTTTATCTGTTTTTCCTTTTGGCACGCTGCAAACAAAATGATACATCCTGCCAAGGTAAAGATCAGGCATCCCCTCAAGAGATTTTTTTTCAATTTTCGGGCACTTTGGCCAACCGGACCACGGTCCAGAAGGAATATTTTTTGGTCATCTTCCGCAGAGCACTTAATCCCGCAGGTGATGCTCCATCAAATCCGACACTCTGCGCACCGCCTCCTCCTCTTCCGCCTTCGGAGATTCCCACAGGACCAGGACCTCCTGAAGCGCCTCCTTTCATGTATTTTCTTCTCATCTCATCTGTCAGTCCTCCCCATTCAAAACCGACCCCGACGACATCGCCTGGTTCTGCTTCGCTTCCCAATATGGTCCTCGCTAAATTTTGAAGAGGCACTCTGAACTCGTAGGTTACTTCAGCCTGCTGGACGGATACATTGAAGGCCGCTCCTATGACGGCATCAGTCACATCGCTCTGTTCAAAAGGATCCCCTTTTTTGTCTACAGCCTCAGCTTGGCTGATAAAATAGGATTCTCTGGCCTTCAGACTTTTTTTCTGATCGTCGCTGATAACCCTCTTCTGTTTCTCCAGGGAAGCGATGAATTCATCCGCAGGGATCTTTTTTTTGGTGAATTTGACACCAAGATCTTTCTTCTTTTTCCCTTTGGTGTCGATCCAAAGAGTCATGCCGGTGGTCTCTATCGAACTGAGATATTTCAGATCATTGAATTTAAAAAAAACATAAAGCGTATCGGAATCGTTCCGGAAGGCGTATTCCACTTTGACCTTTTTTTCTAGATGGAAAGGATCGCCTTTCCAGTCGCTAACAAGGCCATCAATCCTGAGCGGAGATGAAGCCCAGATGCTTTCGACAGATTTATCCTTCGCAAGAGCGGAAAAAACGACGGCCAACACCAATCCCGCAACGGCCAAAATTTTTCTCATTCCGATTTTTTCCAAACAAACCTCCGTATGTCATCTCTCTGAATCATGCCACCGGCTGCTCTCTTTCGATCACCTGGATCAAAGCTTTGATATCTTTTTGTTCAGGGTTCAACCTCACGGAGGACCGGAGAACTTCCAGCGCCTTTTTTTTGTCACCAGTTTTATAGAAGCAATAGCCAAGGGAATTGAGAAGCCGAATATCGCTGTTGTAGATTTTGTTTCCTTCCAGGAAATTTTCGATGGCTGTAAAATATTTTTCCATCCCCATGTACGCTTTTCCTTTAACAAGAAAATAGTCGAATTTCAATCGCTCGTCTCCCTTGAGATTCTCTATCAAGGTCAGGCTTTTTGTGAACACTTTATTTTTTTGAAGAAATTGGGCATATTCGATAATTCCAGGATGATACTCCGGTTTAAGAGAGAAGGCTTTTTCATAATAAGACCCGGCTTTCTCCGGCTTGCCGGCCCGGTCATACTGGCTGGCCAGAGAATAAACGAATAAATAATAATTGGAAAGTGGAAAAGGCTTGGTCATCGTCACAGGATGCGGGACTCCTTTCGAAGGAGAAATGATGAAGTGGGCGGTTCGTTCATCCAACATCAATCCCTTTTCATCCTTCATCGCCAGTTTCATTTCGTAATAATCAGGAGACAAATCCTTGGCTGCAATGGCATAGTGTATGCCTATGATGTCATGCAAGGGATAATCTTTCAAATCCAAAGTCAAAGCCTTTTGGGAAGGGGCTTTTTCCCTGAGGCCTCTTAAATTCACTTCGACCTTTCCCTTCTCCCTCAAGTCCTTTGTCACATTCATGATAGAGAAAAAGAAAGCGATGTCTTCGGACAGGGAAATGGTGCTTTTGGGATCAACCAGCAATTGTTTGTCCATCACTTTAAAGGGGACATGGAGATGAGAGGGATAATCTTGAAGCCCATAGCCGACGACAGGCCCCACAAGCATCGGTGCACCTGTGCGTTCCGGAACCACAACAGCCCCTTCAAAAACACTAAACTCCTTTCCCACAGAATTTCGAATGAGGATATTCAACTGATACGTCCCTTCAATGAGAGGGAAGGAATCTTGAATGGATACACCTTTCCCCTCAATCACGGGGACTTTATCCGGGTCGAAATAAAATGGAAAGTCCTTGGAATACTGAAATATAAGCGTTTCTTCTTTCCGGATACTCACATTGAGTTCGTAGTTGCAGTAATACTGATCGTTCGGGTCGAAATAATCGATAGAGACACGGGCCGGACTGATTGAAAAATGTAAAAAATTGATGCCCAGGACAGGGTCTTGAATCAAAGCCAGATCTGTTTGGCTTTCCACATAGTTGGTCAAGTAGTCCGTGCTGACAATGCCTCTATAGTTGAGAAAGTGTGTGGCATAGGTTGGATTGATATCCTTTCTGGGCGAGTCAAGAATATCCGACAGGATAATGTTTTCCCGGGGAGAAGGAATGTAGTTGTAGGGACGTTGGCCGGGAATCAAGGAAACGGAAGGACCGGCCAAGGTGGGAGCTAACTCCAGGATTTTTTCGTACAGTTGCCGATAGTTGCTTAAATCCAGGTTGCTTTTGTCTATGATCAAAGCTCCTGGTCCATCTGAAATCGGAGAGTAAAGCTTGTATTCCCCAGCTCCTGATCTTTGAAAAAAAACAAGGTTAAACTGCGCAGGCAGTCCCTTTGTTGGGTCCCCATTGTATGTCCAGACCTCTGCAGAATAGATTCCGCTGGTTTGAAATAGTTCCACACCTGCAGGTTCACCCAGGATGATGTAGATCCTTCCCATATCGGTCATCCAGCCTTCCCTGGGCGTGCTTCGTCCATAACGCTGGTTGGCATGGATAAATCGTCTCATGTGCTCCTCTTTGTTCTCGTTTTGAGGAGTGCCGGGAGTAGGATCTCTCTGTTTCCAGAAGGTTTCGATAAAAATATCCCTCTCCCTGTCGTTAGCCAACTGCAGAAAAACGTCTTTCTCTTCAGGTTGGATGATATAAGAAACGACTTTCAGCCACTCTTGGTATTTTTGGGAGAGATCCTTTACCCTGATCTTTTGCCCCGGGAACAGGAGCGAAGCAGCCAAAAGTGTAACGACCCATATGCGAAAGGATTTACTCATCATATCCTCAGACTTTTATCTTGAAAATTTTTCTGACTTTTCCGATTTTCGGTTTGACCATGACCACCACATCAAAATAATACTCACCGGGCATTAAATCATACGGAAAGGTTAAGATAATTTCTTCCAGGTCAAGCACTTCTTCTTCTGTCGTTTCGAAAGTCTTCTGCCTTTTGAAGCGGATACTTTCTGTGCCTCTTCTTTCATAAATAAAGAACTCGAAATCGAATTCCGCTTTGAGCTTGCTTTCTGCGGATTCGAAGGATAAGGATTCTATGGGAATCGCAACGATTATCTCCTTATCATTCTGGTTGTAATCCACCTTAAACCGGGAAAAGACTGTTCCGAAGTCTCCTTTATCGTCATAGATCTGTCCAAATTTGGCTTTTTCGATAACCTCTAACAGACCCCCTGAAGCTCCCATCTGCCGGCCAAGGGAATATCGCCCGTCTCCGTTTTTATCGACAAATTCTATCCCCAACCTGTACTTGTAATACCCCCACCAGATCAGACCTTTGATATCCGGCCTGTTTATAAAAGGGCGCTGTTCGATCTTATCCGGAGGTCCCAAATAGATATAAATCCTGCCTCTATCCGTCTTCCATCCGGGGATACCCTCGATGAAACGCCTGTTTACAAATTCTATTCGGCTGAAAAATTCTTCCTTGAATTCATTCTCTTCGGTATCGGGGTCAGGATCTCGCTTTGCCCAAAAATCTGCAATGAATTCTCTTCGTGATTCCGGATCAGGCAATAAGAGAAAAATATCTTTTTCTGGTTTGGTCATGATCAGCCGGGCATACTCGTAAAAATTCTTGCTCTGAGGATCAAGGGCCACCCGCCCATCCCTTCCACAGCAGACAGAAGATATGACAAAAACCGCGACTAAAAAACAGGCTGAAGTGAAAAGACAGTTCACCTTCATGGCCATCTCCTGCACCTTTGAATAAGACGATCGACTCTTTTTTTGTCTTGGACAGGAAGAGACGGGTAAAATCCTTTTTTGTATTTCTCGAAATAATACAAGGCCCGGGTCTTGTTTCCCCTTTCCATGTAAACCAATCCCAAATTGAGAAGCGGATAGCCGACATCTGGTCTCAGCTCATACGCTCTTTCCCAGCATTTCATAGCCTCGTCTGTTTGATTGTTTTCTTTATAGGCCAAACCGAGACCGTTATAAGCCGCAGCAAATTCCGGCTCGAAGGTCACAGCTTTTTTAAAACTCCAGATGGACTTCGTCAGATCTTCCCTGTCTCTCTTCTCAAGAAATCTGGAAAACAAAGCCGTTCCAAAGTTTCGGTAGGCATAGGCAAATTCATTATCAATGGAGAGAGACAGCTCAAAGGCATGGATGGCCTTTTCGAATTCTCCTTTCTTTGAATAGGCAACACCGAGAAAATCCCAGATTTCTGGATCATTTTCCATCTGGGGAAGCTGCAGATTTTCCACTATACGGATGACGTCATCATTCCGGTCAGCAAGATTCAAATAACTGACATAAGTGATGATAACGCCATAATTGGAAGGTAGATGTTTATGTGCCATCTCCAAGACTTCTAGAGCCTGCCCCAATTTCTCCTGTTCTTTGTACATTTTAGCAAGATTTGTGTAGGCGATATCCACATCCTTTCGTTCTGTGATGACTTCTTTCGCCATTTCAAAGCCCTCGTAAATTTTCCCCTCCTCATAGAGCTCCCAAGCTTTAACAGCTTTATTGTGAAAAGGGAGGAGAGTCTTCACGTCTTCTTCAGGACCGTAGCTTTCTTTTTTGGCTGCTTGAGGACTCGAAACATATCCCAGACTTTTCAGCCGCTCCAAGGATTTCCTGTTTATGAGGTGCTTGGCTTTTTCGTTCTCCGGGTAGGAATAGTGTTCGATAACTTCGTTAAGCTTCTTTCTGTAAGTATCCAGCCTTTGATCTTCAGCCAGATTATGGGATTCATCAAAATCCGCCTTCAGGTCATAAAGCTCGGGAATCGGAGACTGGACATATTTTTTGCCTTCCTGGATAAATCCCTTTACAGGAGCCCACCCCCTGCTGTAATACGGGTAAAGCGATTCAAAATAGATGGTCCTTTCAGGTATTCTTTTACTTTTCATCACGGGAGCAAGGGAGATCCCTTGGAGATCGCCAGGCTTTTTGATCCGAAGAATATCGCAAACTGTGGGAAAAATATCCATATGACTGACATACTGGTCTACCCGGCCCGATTTGGAATCGGGATATGTTAGGATAAAAGGCACGCAGATCGTCGTGTTATAGGCCAGATAACCATGAGTCATTTCTCCGTGTTGGCCCAAAGATTCCCCGTGATCTCCGGTAAAGATGATCAACGTCTTCTTGAACAGTCCTTCTTTTTCCATGTGGTCCAGAAGCTTTCCCAACACGTGATCGACATAAACCACTTCTCCATCATAAAGGTTCTTTTCAAATCGCGTCTTGAACGGCTCGGGGGGGTCATAGGGATCATGTGGGTCATAGCAGTGAATCCAACAAAACCACTTGGATTCCTGATGATCCAGCCATCTGAGGGCTTTGTCAATGACTTCCTCCGCTTTTCTCTCCCCTGCTGAAAATTTCATGAATTTCTCTTTCTCGTAATCCTCATCGTAGATATCGAAACCCTGGGCAAGGCCAAACCGGGAATTTAGAGGGAATCCCCCAATAAAAGCGCCCGTTGAATATCCGAAATCTTTTAAATATTCGGCCAAGGTTAAAAATTCAGCTCTGACCACAAAGTTAGTGTTTTCCCGGACTCCATGAGCGAGAGGAGTCAAGCCCAGCAGAATATTGGTATGAGCAGGCAGGGTTGTCGGGTTATGGGAGAAAGCCCTTGTGAACACAATGCCTTTTTTCGCAAGACGATCCACATTCGGTGTCTGAATATGTTGGGAGCTGTAACAGCTCACTCTGTCTCTCCTCAGCGTATCGATGGTGATAAGCAAAACATTCAAACCCATCCCGCTTTTTTTCGCTGGGGAATGGTTAACAGGGGTATTCACACGCGGCTCCACAATCAAACAGAAAAAAATTAGTCCAGGAATGAATATTTTTCTGGTCATGGCCCCTGCCGACATTTTTGAATTAAGGCATCGAGTTTTTCTTTTTCTCTCTGAGGCAGACGCTGGTATTCTTTCTGTTTATATCTGGTTAAATACGCTAATGCCCTGGACTTATCCCCCTTTCGGAGAAAAGCAAGACCAAGATTATAGAGGGCAAAACTCAGATCAGGATTGATGTCTACGGCCTTGCTCCAGGATGCAATCGCTTCATCAACATTCCCCAGTTCGATGTATGCAGCGCCCAGGCCATTGTAGGCTGATGCATAACCAGGGTCCAGTTCGATGGCCGTTTTAAAATTTTCGAGAGCTTCTTGAAGGTCCTTTTGAGTTTTGTCCCTGAGATATTTGGAAAGATGGACCGAACCCAGATTATTGAAAGCTATGGAATAATTGGTATCGAGCTCAAGGCTCCTGTGAAAAGCCTCAAAAGCCTGTGCCAGGTCTCCTTTTCTCCAGTAGGCCACACCCAGGTAGTTCCAGATATCCGGATCGTAATCGATGAGCTTGAGCCCCTCCTGGAGGATATGTATGGCGGCATCGTATTCTCGCACTTCGGTAAGAAATATGCCGAAGGTCGTGATAACTTTGTAGCTCGTCGGGCAGTTCTGATATCCTTCTCTGAGAACTTCGACGGCTTTCCTGTAGTTTTTTTTCACCTTGTAAAGGGTGGCCAAATAGGCATAGGCCTGATCAAAATCTTTCCTCTCTTGGATGATTTCCTGCAGCATTTTGATTCCTTCATCGACATTTCCCTTATGATAAGTCCCCATGGCTTTTTGCAGCTTGTTCTGGTAGGGAAGCAAAATTTTCAGATCATCCTCGGTCGTGAAAGTTTCCTTTTTGCCCGGCTGGGGACTGGAGACATATCCCAGGCTTCTGAGCTTTGCCATCGCTTCCCGGTCGATCTTTTGGCTGGCCTCAGTATTGCCGGAGTAAGATTGTTTTTCTATCAATTTTTCCAGGGCCAATTTGTAATCTTCCAATTTTTCTGTTTCGGCGAGGTTTTTTTCTTCATCAAAATCATTCTTAAGATCATAAAGTTCCGGGATTGGGGAATCCAGGAACTTATTTTCGCCCCGAATAATTCCCTTCAGAGAGGCCCACCCTCTGTTATAGTAGGGATAAAGCGATTCAAAATAGATGGCTCTCGAATTCAGGTTGTTAATTTTTTTTCCTTTAAGAAACGGCTTTAAAGAAATCCCCTGGCAAAAATCAGGATTTTGCAAACCCAATATATCGCAAACAGTCGGATAGATATCCACATGGCAAACGTTCTGGTCAACGACAACTGGCTTCATCCCTGGGGAAACGATGATCAAAGGAATCCAGATGGTGCTATTGTAGGCAAAGTATCCATGTGTGGACTCTCCGTGTTGGCCGAGAGACTCTCCGTGGTCTCCTGTAAAGATGATAAGTGTGTTGTTTTCCCATTGCTTTTTTTTTATGCAAGCAAAAAGTCTGCCTAGTTCCTGATCCACATAGGCTACCTCTCCGTTATAGGGAGCATTTTTGTACTCGGTCTTGAATGGTTCAGGAGGATTGTACTGCTGGTGGGGGTCAAAACAGTGAATCCAGAGAAACCAGGATTTTTTCTGATTTTCGAGCCAATCCATGGCTTTTTGGACCACGACTCCTGCCGGTCGCTCTACATAGGAAAACTCCTGGTAGTTTTTGCTGCCGTAGTTGTCATCGTACACATCGAATCCCTGTGTGAGCCCAAATCTAGAATCCAAAGGGAAGGCGCCGACAAATGCCCCGGTGGCATAACCGGAATTCTTCAAATGTTCGGCCAGGCTCAAAAATTCATCCCGGATGATAAAATTCTGGTTGTCATGGACACCATGGTAGAGGGGGGTCGTGCCCAAAAGAATGTTTGTGTGCGAGGGGAGAGTCATCGGAGTATGGGCAAAGGCCTTTAAAAACAAAGCCCCCTTTTCGGCAAGGCTATCGATTTGAGGGGTCTGGATGTGCCCACCGCCATAACAGCTCAGCCTGTCCGGCCTCAAGGTGTCTATGGTGATGAGCAGAACATTCAGCGGACTTTTTTTTGGACTGGCACCCTTTCCCAAAGGAACAAACACAATTCCAAGAATCTGTATCAGAAGCAAAAGAAAAAACAGCTTTTTAAAATGTTTCATCTTCCCTGGATTGAGTCGTTTTATTTTTTCTTCAGAAACTCGATAAAATTCCGGACTTGAGCCGCCCTTCCAGACTCTGAGTCGTATTTTAAATACTCCTGGAAGACATCGATCGCGTCCTGGTTGTTCCTCAAAGTCAGATTGACCAAACCCAACTGATAGAGCGCATCTTGAAAATCCCCTTTCAGTTCCACCGCTTTCCGGTAGTACTTTAGAGCCTCTTGATGCTGTCCCTGGGAGTAAAAATTGGAGCCGATATTATAAAGCACAAATGGATCAGAAATTTTTTCAAATTCGATCTTGTTGTACCACTCCAACGCCTTTTCAATCTGCCCGCGGTTGGCATAGGTATTGCCAATCCCTATAATTGACTCCGTATCGTCCGGCTCTTTTTCCAGAACTTTCATATAATATTCTTCGGCCTTCTCATACTTTTCCATCTGGAAGTAACTGTTCCCGATGTTCCTGTAAAGAACATAGGTTTCTGGAGCTTTTTCGATGACTGCCTGATAGGTTTGGATGGCTTCTTCGTATTTTTCTTGGTCAAAAAGATCATTTCCCTTCTTCAATCCCTCTTTCAAGTCATCCGCTACAAGCAGGCCCTCAAGTTTTTGCAGCATCACTTCAATATCGGGATTTTTCCCAAATTCGTTGATGTTGACATCAATTTTTTTCGGCATATAGCCGAGTTTTTCAAAATCAATCTTATAAGGTCCATTCCTGATATACTTCGCTCTCCAAACGCCCTTGTTATCGGTTATGACCTCAAAACCGGATGCGCCTCTTACGCAATACAGCTTGACAATGACCCTCTCGAGGGGATTCCCGTCCTCGTCTGTGACCAGTCCCTTCACTCTTCCCTTGCCTTTATAGCCTTGGCTATAAACGAAGGCTTGAACTGCCAAAACAAATAAAAGCAGCAAAAAAATCGTGATCTTTTTCATCCGCATCTCCCTCTCTATTTTAGCACCCGGCGAGCGAAAAAAAAAGCCCCTCCTCCCGTAAGAAGAGGGGCTTTTTGGGCTTTTTTCTGCTTAGAAGTTGTACCTTACGCCGATGCGGAATACGCGAGGATTCAGGATCTTGATCGTCCGGCCGAACATAGGATCTACGATATAAGTTTCTTGGCGAAGAGTATGGTTGCTATTCAACGCGTTGAAGGCATCCACGGCAACGATCACGCGAGAGCTTTCACCAATCTGGAAGACCTTTTCCAATCTGAGGTCGAGCTCATAGAAGGTGGGCAGGCGGTCATCTCCACGTTTTCCTTTATAAAAAGTGGACGTGCCCAACCCCGGCCGCCTGGCTTTTGCATAAGGTTGAATCACGTATCCTTCTCGGGCGCGGAAAACCCAACTGATGTTGATCCCGAACGGGAACTGGTACAGGCCTGAGGACTTGAACTGCCATCTGGAATTCATGTTTGAATTGACACCTTCGTCATAATGCCAGATGTTGTGCGGATCGGTGTATTCGCCTTCGTAATAGCGGTCCCAACTAGACAGCGTAAACGACGTGTCCAGCATCCACCGGTTAGACAGTCTCTTGATCAAAACAATCTGGGCTGCAAGATACCTAGTGTGTCGCTTTTCGTAGTTGGTCCTGAAGCTGTAGTTGTAATCTTCCAATAGTTCATAGATGGGCTGCCCTGTTTCCGGTTCCACATTTCCTGTATCGATATAGTTCGGGCTGCCGCTCGTAAAAAGAGGTTCCAAGGTCCCGTCAAGTTTCATCGGCCGATTCCAGATTCCGGAATGGGATCTCTTGTAAAAACCCTCCAAGCGGACTGCAAAATCTGTAAACCACTCTCTCTCGAAGGAAACGGTCACTTCGTCCAGCTTCGGAGATGTGAAGTTTGGATCGATTCTGTTGCCTGTCGAGATATCTGTCGGATTGTCCAGGTTGATTGCTCCCCATTTCCAGAGCCTATTTTCAGCGGTTACGGGCTGTGCGAGGTTCCCGTCATCATCCTCACCGAACAGTTCATCATTCGTGACAAGGCCGTCGCTGTTAAAATCCTGCCAGTACACACCAATTCCGCTCCATCCGGCCGGGTTAAGGAAATGTCCCATGCCGAAGCCTTCCTGAGATCCATACTGGGCCACGTTGAGCTTGAAGACATTCTTGCCGTCTCCAGCGATGTCATAGATGAGGCTAAACCGCGGCGAAAATACGCTCCAGCTCTGACCAGGGTCGATTTCGGTGATGTTCAAACCCGGAAGCAGGTTGGGCAGAAGCGGGCTGCCAGGAATGATCTGGTCCTTGACTTTAGATGCTTCGCTGTCATACCGTAATCCGAGGTTGATGCTCAGCTTTCCCCAAGTCACAGTGTCCTGGATAAACACAGAGTACCGCCGCAGCCACTCGTTGAGTACAACATCCCTTTTGATGTCCGCTTCCCAGTACTCGCCGGTCGGAAACCAGGAATCCGGTCCGTAATAGTACAGGTACGCATTACCTTCGTAATAGTCATAGCTCGAGACTGTGGAGATTAAATAATCTACGCCAAATTTGATCTCATGATCTCCGCCGAGCAGTTCCTCGGCAAAGTAGTTTCCCGTCACATTGATATTGGTGTTTTTCCTTGTTGTTCCATAATCGTCGGCTGCCCCCTGTGCAAAGAAAGAGGGATAATACAGGAGCGTCAATGGCAGTTCTGCGGCTTTATCCTGAGGATGCAGGAAAAAGGACATGTCCAGAAAGATGGCCTTGGCATTCAAGTAGAGATCGCCGAACATCTGTTCGAGTTCTCCCTTGTAGATATATCCTGGGCCATCCTGGTTCCATGTGGAGCTAGTAACATCCATCTGGGCCGGTTCGGCAAACCAGGGGATTCTGTTCCACTTGAGCTTGTTGTCATACTCGATGAACAATTCTGCTCTTGTGCTGGCGGTGAGCTGGAAGTTGAGTTTTCCATAACCCGAAATCAGCCAGGTTTCATCCAAAGAGCTGTCGATGTTCCGCGCATGAATATCCTGGACTCCCCAGGCGGCAAAAAACCACGCTTTATCTCTGACAATCGGCCCGCCGAAGTTGGCGCCGTAGAGATAGACCCGATTGATGCCGGGCCCATAATTTTCGTACTGCTCCAGCAGCTCATCTGTGGCATTGGAAGACTGCCACTGCTCTCTTTCTACATCCAGATAAAACGTTCCAGAGTAGTTGTTCCCGCCCCGGCGGCTGACAAAATTGAGCTGAACGCCTCCAGTTTGGGACTTGACATCGTTGTTGCCGTAGTTGATCTGCAATTCTTCATAGCTGGCCAAGTTCAAATAAGCAGGAGCTGCTCCAAGGGCAGAGTTGTCCGTGATGTTGGCTCCGTCGATGTTCCATGTCTGGTCTGACCCGATACTTCCATGCCCGGAATAACCAGATTG
Organism: uncultured Eubacteriales bacterium; assembly: GCA_964580235.1. GTDB lineage: Bacteria > Acidobacteriota > Aminicenantia > Aminicenantales > Aminicenantaceae. The sequence continues at coordinate 88,697 of CAZOJY010000002.1, forward strand.
TTGTCCGGCTTCGTTTCCACCGACGTCCTCCTTGCTGATCAGCATCCCCGGCACGAGCGACATGATAACCCACGGGTTTCGCGCTGTGGGCAGACTCATGATCATCTCTTCGGTGACGTTCACTCCCACCTGTGTCCTTTTGGTATCGATGACAGGGGTTTGACCGACGACCGTGATTTCCTCCTCCAGAGCTGTTTGCTCCAGAGTGACGTTCAAAATGATGTCCCGCCCATAAGAGACATTCAGTTTTTCACGGGTAACAGTTTTGAATCCGCTGAGTTCCAGCTTTAACATGTAGTCATCGGCAACAGGGAGGGCTATGAACCGGAAGTTTCCCGCTTCTGATGTCAATGTGCTCATCATTGCGATCTTGGCACCTGTAAGTGTGGCACTCACTCCGGGAAGAGGCGTCCCTTCCGCATCAACAACTTTACCGCGGATGGCACCCAACTCCTGGGCCGATACGCACACACCCAAAAGAAGCAGAACGGCCACAATGGTAAAAAGTTTTTTCAAATCTTCCTCCTTATTCCCTAAAAAAAGGGGTAAGATCCATTAATTCCCTGGAGTGAAGGTTTTCACTCCACCCAAAGCATCTTTTGTTATTCTTTTTTTTCCGCTTTCACCCCCTTCAACGTTTAATTCCTTCATCATATGGAAAGATAGAAGCAATATTCATGCCAGGATTCTATATCCTGCTGTGTTTTTTATCAGATGGTTTAATTACATCTATATAAGTGATTTAGGTCCATTTAAAAAAAACTGATTCCTGCTAAAAAAAAGAATATACACTTTAAAATCCAAGAAATTGTATCAAAAACCAATGAAATGTTCAAATAATTGAATTTTTTTCGGTTTTTTCCAATTCTTGGACAAGCTTTTTTATGTTCTCTTGCTGGGGATTCAAATGCAGAGAGGCCTTGAGGGCTTCCAGAGCTTTATTTTTCTGGTTGGTTTTATAATAGCAATACCCGAGGGAATTGAGCAAGGTCGTGTCGCTGTTATATATTTTGTTCCCCTCCTCCAGATTGGTGATGGCTTGGACATATTTTTCCATCCCCATATATGCTCTGCCTCTTATCAAGAAATAATTGTACTTCAGATCTTTCCTGTCCTTGATTTTTTCAACCAAGTCCAGGCATTTCCAGAACTTTTTGGATTCGAAAAGAAACTGGGCGTACTCCACCAATCCTTTTGCGTAGCCAGAATTCATCTCGAATGCCCTGCCATAAAACTCTTCAGCCTTTTCAGGTTGGTGTGTCCTCCTGTATTGGCCTGCCAGCATGTAAAAATAGGCGTATTTATGAGCCAGCGGAATCCCTTTGGCATAGGCTGTCGGATGCGCCACTGCATCTGCTGCGGCAACAACAAAATGATTCGACCTTCTGTCGATTGTGTCCCCCTTGCTATCGATCAACTGGAGGTGGATATCATAGTAATCCGGGGAAAGCTCTCGAGCCGGAACCACATGCGTCATTTTGAGTATGTTTCCAAACAGAGTCTTTTTCAGCAGCACGGTCCAATTTTTTACGGTCGGATTGGATTCCCTCAGCCCCAGGATTTGAATCTCCACTTTTCCCGATTCCCAAAGTTTCCGGTCCGCATGGTCCACAAGAAAAAGAAGAGAAATGGAATCGTTTGCACCATAAGTTTTTTTAGGCTCCACCGCCAACTTGCTCTCCTCGGCCTTGAAGGGGATATGGACATCTTTGGCATAGCTTTGAAACCTGTATCCCAGAAAGGGGCCTATCAAGCGCGGAACCTCCGTTCTCCCAGGTATCTCAACCTCCTTCTCATAAACCGTGAATTCTTTGCCGACGGAATTCATCAGCAAAACGGTCAGCTTGTAATTGCCCTCCGCTGCAGGAAAGGAGTCCTCGATGCCCAGACCGCTAGCCTTTATCTTATCGAGCTCTTCTTTGGAAAAATAAAACGGGAATTCTTTGGTGTATTGGAAGACCATGTTATTGTCCTGGGTCATGTTGACATTTAATGTGAAGTTACAAAAAAATTGGTCCCTGGGCTCATAATAATCCACAGAGATTTTTTGCGGCACGATTAAAAAATGCAGAAAATTCAGCCCGGTCACTGGATCCGCTATCCAGGCAGCTTCGGCATCGCTTTCGATGTAGTTGGTCAGGTAATCCGTGCTGACGATTCCTCTAAGATTCAGGAAGTGCGTGGCATAAACCGGATTGATGTTTTTTTTAGGAGATTCTAGAATATCGGCAATGATGATGTTATTCCGGGGAGAAGGCTGGTAATTGAACGGGAGCTCCCCTGGAACCATGCTGAGGGACACGAGAGCCAGAGTGGGGGCAAGCTCGTAGAGTTTTTCATAATTTTTTTCATAGGCAAACGGATCAAGATCCCTGCCTTCGATCATCAGGGCCGCAGGCCCATCGGAAACCGGATCGTACAGTTTGTATTCCCCGGCTCCTCCTCTTTTAAAAAACACAACCCCAAAATGGGTAGGGAGTCCTTTCTCCTTCTCTCCGTAATAGTACCAGACCTGGGCGGGGTAGAGACCTTTCTGGTTTTCGAAACGTTCGATGCTCACAGGGGATCCCAGGATGATGTGGAACCTCCCCAGATCGGTCATCCAGCCTTCGCGTGGTGAACCTCGTCGGTAGTACTCGTTGGCATAATTAAATCTCTTGATATGCTCCTCTTTGTACTCATTTACAGGAGTGCCTGGAGTCGGATCTCTTTGTTTCCAAAAGGTCTGGATAAAAATATCTCTCTCCCGATCGTTTCGAAGTTGTATAAAAACATCTTTTTCTTCTGGCCGGATGATGTAGCTCACCAACTTCAGCCAATCTCTGTATTTTGGAGGAAGATCCTTTTCTTTGACCTGATTACCGGATAAAAACACAGAGAAAATTATTAAAATTACAAGAATTCGAGCGGTTTTTGCTGACAGTTCAGTCATTCCGGGGATTTTTTTTCAGACTTTGATGTTAAAGATCTTTCGCACCTTACCGACCGACGGCTTCACCGTGATAATCACATCGACAAAGTATTTTCCAGGTTCCAGATCCTTCGGTATCGTGAAGACAACATCTTCTTTGTTCAAAATCTTTTCTTCCGTGGTCTCGAAATGTTCCGTGTGTTGGACATTCTCCTTGGCACCCGTTTCTTCTCTGTATATGAAAAATTCAAACTCCAAATCCAGCTTGAGGATGCTCTCCTCTTCCTTGAAAATCAACGCCTCGGTTGGTACAGAAAGGACAAATTCTTTATCTTGCTTGTCATAATCCAGCTTAAAATTCACAAACTTCTCTGCCAGGCTGTCCTGTTGGGGAAGAAATCCTAACCGTGCTTTCTCTATAGCATATGTAAAATCTCCATAAAGTCCTCCCCCCAGTTCTGCTGGCGTCGGCTCAATATTGTACTGGCCGACCCCTCTCCGGTCAAAAAAGTATACGGCAAATCCATACCGATAATAGACCCACAAGATCCATCCCTTCATGTCCGGGAGGTTGGTCATTGGATCCTGGTCCATCCTGTCCGGCGCGCCAAAATAAATATACATTCTTCCTCTATCGGTTTTCCATCCTGGAGGTCCTTCGAAAAAATGAGAGTTAGCATACTCGATCCGGCGCAAAAACTCATCCTTGAACTCATTTTCTTCTGTTTCCCTGTCCGGATCGCGTTTTGTCCAGAAATCTTCGATGAATTCCTCCCTTGATTCTTTATCCGGAAGATGCCTGAAGATCTTGTTCTCCTGTTTTGTCATGATCAAACGAGCGGTTTCGTAAAAATCTTTGCTCGTGGGATCGAGTTCAATCTTCAAGCCTCCTCCACAGCTTATCAAACCAAGCCCAAACAGGATGAGACAGATTTTTGCACCAATTTTAAAAATCCACGGGTTATTTCTCACGATATTCTCCTTTGGCGAAATGTCTTCGCCGCAGCTCACGCTTTTGTAATGTTTTGTAAAAAGAATCAAGCATTACAGGTCCCGAAAAGTGAGTCCGAAGATTGGTCTCTTTACTTTTTATTCTAGCATTTTTAGGAAATGATAAAAAGTCTTTTCTCACCCTTCGACATGATCTTTAGCGACTTAAGCACACTCAATAAACCAGCACGTGAGTGAGGAATTGCCATCCGAAGCCAAAGACTAAAGTAAGAATCGAGATTTATTTTCAATTTATTAAAGTATTTTCTTGAAAAGAGACGGAGTATTTTTATACACTTGGAACAACTTAAAATGAAGTATGTGGCCGACCTCCACATCCACTCCAAATTTTCCAGGGCCACTTCTCGAAACACCACGTTTGATACGCTCGCTTACTGGGCAAAAATCAAAGGGATTTCTTTACTTGCCACCGGAGATTTCACTCATCCGGAATGGCTTTTTCTTGCAAAAGAAAAATTGGAGCCCGCTGGAAACGGATTTTTCAGGCCAAAAACTATCCTTCCGCCAGAAAACGGACATCTTCAAAATATCCCGGTAACTAAAGAAGATGTGGCTTTTATCCTGACCGCAGAAATCAGCTTTATCTATTCTAAGAAAGGAAAGGTCCGAAAGATTCACATCCTCGTGCTGGCACCTGATTTTGAATCCGTCGACAAGCTGAACAGCAAGCTTTCTTGTATCGGGAACCTGCGGTCTGATGGACGGCCCATTCTTGGGCTGGACGCAAAAGATTTTGTGAAAATTGTGGCAAACAACTGCCCCCGCTGCGTGGTCATCCCGGCTCATATTTGGACCCCATGGTTTTCCTTATTCGGGGCCAATTCGGGTTTTGACACAATCGAAGAATGCTTCGAAGAAACAACACCGCTAATCTTTGCCCTGGAAACGGGCTTGTCTTCCGACCCTCCAATGAACTGGCGCCTCTCTGCTTTGGATAACTACACTCTGGTGTCCAACTCCGATGCTCATTCTCCATGGAAAATCGGCAGGGAAGCCAATGTATTCAACACAGAATTCAGCTATGGTGCTCTGGTAGATGCCATCAAGAGTAAAGATCCAGAAAAATTTTTGCACACCGTGGAGTTTTTTCCAGAGGAAGGCAAATATCACTACGACGGGCATCGCAAATGTGAAGTGATTTTGTCTCCTCAAGAAACCATTCAGCACAAACACATCTGCCCGCGTTGCGGAAAAAAAATCACGGTGGGAGTGATGCACCGTGTGGAAAGCCTAGCCGACAGAGAAAAAGGAGAATTTTCGCCCACAAGAATTCCTTTTATAAATCTCATCCCTTTGAATGAAATCATAGCTCAGGCGCTCTCTAAAACCGCCGAATGCAAAAGCGTCTGGGACATGTATTTTAAATTCCTTCACGAATTCGGAAACGAACACAAGATCCTTACCGAAGTTCCTATCCAAGAAATGGCACGCCTTTCTCCTGAGCAGGTAAGTGTCGCGGTGGACAGGATGAGGAAGGGGCAGGTTAAAATCATCCCCGGCCATGATGGAGAGTTCGGGAAGATCTGTCTTTTCGATGAGGATACGATCGAGGAAGAAGCACAGGGCCAGCTGAAGCTTTTCTAAAACCATTTTATTAAGTCCTTTTTTTGCACTATAATATTCCTTTTCATTTAAATAGGCAGATGCCAATACTTACAGGGTCCTGATTGGATTGATATGAAATTTCACTTCAAAGATAAAGAATTCAGTGAGCACATCCGGTTGTCACTGCTTTCGATTATGATCGGCTTGGTGGCAGGGCTGGCCTCTGTGCTTTTCAAGTTCATGATTCACTTCTTCCAGAACCTTTTCTGGAAAGGACCCAATATCATCGATGCCGTTCGGTCTCAGCCATCATATTTAACGCTGTTGATCCCGATAGCTGGGGGGCTCCTCATAGCCCCTTTCATATACTACGGTGCCAGGGAGGCCAAAGGACACGGAGTTCCGGAAATCATGGAAGCTTTGATTTTCCGAGGGGGAAAAATCCGAAACAGAGTGGCTGTTATCAAGGCTCTGGCCTCCTCCATCTGCATTGGGTCAGGGGGTTCCACCGGTCGCGAAGGTCCCATCGTCCAAATTTCTGCCAGCATTGCCTCTTCGCTCGGACAGATGTTCCGAATCAATGAACGCGCTATGCGCACTCTGGTAGCCGCAGGTGCGGGCGCAGGAATCGGAGCCACGTTTAATGCGCCCATCGCCGGGGCCCTTTTTGCCGTAGAAATTTTGCTGGGTGAGTTCGGCATCTACTCCTTCAGTCCTATCATTATCGCTTCTGTTATTGCCACTCTGATCTCCCGTCTGTTTACAGGGGATTTTGCCGCTTTCACCGTGCCAAAATACACGTTGAGCAGCATTTGGGAAATTGGTCCCTATCTCCTTTTGGGGATTCTCAGCGGAATGGTAGCCATATTGTTCATTAAGACCCTTTATTTTCTTGAGGACCGATTCGACAAGCTTCGCATTCATCCGCTTCTAAAGCCTGCGTTGGGAGGTCTTTTTGTCGGAATTATCGGCTTAAAATTGCCCCAAGTCTTTGGCGTTGGATACGAGGGCATCGACGCCTGCCTTCAAAATCAATTAGGCTTCTGGATGGCCTTTCTCCTTGTCCTCGCAAAAACCCTGAGCACCTCTATGACCCTTGGTTCTGGAGGTTCAGGCGGAATTTTCGCCCCCTCCCTCTTTCTCGGAGCCATGACGGGCAATCTTGTGGGATCTGTTTTTCATTCTGCCTTTCCTGGATCCATTTCCTCCCCAGGAGCTTTCTCACTCGTCGGGATGGGGGCCGTCGTAGCGGCCGCCACCCATGCCCCGATAACGGCCATCATCATCATTTTTGAACTGACAAACGATTATAAAATCATCCTCCCTCTGATGCTTTCTTGTATTATCGCCTCTTTCATGACCGTCGGTGTGCACAAAGAATCCATCTACACCATGAAGCTCAAGCGTCAAGGCATCATTTTCAAGGAGGGAAGAGAGGAACACATCCTTAAATCTTTATCTGTTAAAGATTTCATCAGCCATGACTATCATGTCTTCATTAATACCGAACGAGTAGGAAAAATCATCGATCAAGCGATCGGCAGCAAACATCATTCTTTCCAGATTGTGGACGGGCAAAACAACTACATCGGATGTTTTGCATTAAATCAATTGAAAAACCTTTTGGATGAAAAAGACATCGTCGATTCTTTTGTCATCGCTCAAGATCTTGCAGTCACCGATATTCAACTCGATTCAGAAGATAATCTGGAGCAGGCCATGAATATCTTTGGCCAGACCGATGTGGCGGAAATCGCTGTACTTCAAAACGGAAAATTCGCAGGAGTTATTAAAAGAAAGGATGTTATTGAAGCTTACAATCATGAGATCCAAAAAAGAGAAGCGGCTGCAGGCTTGGTTCAAAAGATAAAGTTCACAACCTTGACGCAATCTTTCGATTTTGGCTCCGGGTACAAGATAATGGAAATGGACGCCCCTTCTGCTTTCTGGAACAAGAGCTTGAAAGAGCTTAATTTAAAAGCCGTCCATCGTACCGACGTGCTTCTGATCAAAAGAAAGTTCCCGCCGCAAAACATAAGTATTCCTTCGGCCAAAGAGGTCATCAGAAAAGGGGACCGGTTGATTATCGCTGGCCCGGAAGCAAATATCACAGAAATCTTATCAAACAAAGGGAAATAGCGCTCCATTTGCTCGCTGGCGTTTCTTGACAAGCTCAGATCGGGAATATATATTTAACTGTTGAAGCGGAGGACATCATGGAAATTAAAATGAAGATAAAGGGTCTTGTCGTTGATCCCCTTTCCAAAATGCCTATTGTTGTCCTTGAAGATCTTAAAAACGAGCGCATTCTTCCGATTTGGATCGGAGTATTCGAGGCAAACGCCATAGCCCTCAAAATCGAAAACATTGCCACGCCCAGGCCGATGACGCATGACCTTCTGAAATCTTTTTTGGAAAAAACCGGTATTGATATCAAAAGGATCGTGGTTAATGACGTGAGAGATAACACCTTTTATGCCATGATTCACTGTCTTCACGAAGGAAATCCCCTTATTATCGATTCTCGCCCCTCCGATGCTATTGCCTTAGCCCTCCGCGTCCAGGCGCCTATCTTTGTCGAAGAATCCGTTGTCAGCAAAGCCCATAGCCTAAAATTCGATGAAAACCTGGAAGACTCAGAAAAGCTAAAAAAGTGGCTGGAAAACCTTGAGCCTGAAGACTTCGGAAAATACAAAATGTAGCCAACCCGCCCCACCCAGCAATACTAACCTGACCTATTCATAAAAAAGGACGATGCCATATTTCAACATAAACAGAATCAGT
>CAZOJY010000003.1:0-72220 GCA_964580235.1 uncultured Eubacteriales bacterium
ATGTATATAGTATTAAATCCCGGTAAAAAAAATCATGTTTATGAATAATTCAGGTAAAATAGAATGCCAATTAAAAATTGTTGAATTTTTTGATTTCGTTGATGTAAAAGTTTTTCACATTTTCCCAGGAAAATTGGACCTGCATATTCAGTTCTGGATCTCTATCAGCATCTTCGAAATAAACCAGGCTTTTTAAGATATGAAAGATGTTGTAGTTTTCCTTGCCATATTTTTTCTCGAAATATTTGAAAAACTCTTTTAAGGCAAGGTTGAATTTTTTCAGTATAAAATAGAGATCCACAAAATCCCGTTTGCTGCCTCTGGAAGAAATGGCATCAAGTTTCATGCATCCGATATCTTCAAGAGAGGAAACCTTTAAATTCAGGAAATGGTGAGGTTCTCCAATCAAAGGGTAATTATAGTCGAAAAAGCTTACTTTTGTTTTATTGAATCTTCCGATCAGTGTTTGGGAATCTGAATAATCGGCAATAAAATGTCCGCCTTTTCGCAGCGAGTTTTGTATCTTGAAGTGAGTGAGATCTTGCTTTGAAAAAAAATCGAGGTCGTCTGAAGTCCGATGGCCAAGGTGTAAAGCACAGGCCGTTCCGCCGGCAAGATAAAAGTGTGCGATAAAATCTTGTTGAGAAAGCAGCGCTAAATTTTCTTTAGTCTTCTCGTCTAAAATGGATTCATGCATCCGGCTGATCTTCCAGAAAGATTGACCAGAAATTTTTACTTTTTCTAGAGATGCGCCTGCTTCCTTCGAGCGTTTTTTTTATATCACTCAGCGAGACATTCGAAAAAAGCCACTGGACTGCATCGTTGTCTCCTAATTCGAGAATTCTTTCAATGATGTACTGCTTATTTTTTTCAATTTCGATTTTTGATATATCAGTTTCCCAGAAAAATAGTTGCAAGTATTTTGCAAGATTTTTCATTTCTTTTATTATAACACACCCAAGTAACAAATGGGGATGTTCCTATAGTCACCAGCGCCAGGAGTACTGGATTTTGATGAAAAACTGATTCAGTTCCGAGAGAAATCTTCCCTGAGTGTCCAGCCAGTTGCGGTTGTACACCACAAAAATATCCAGCAGACTGCGGTAGGTGAAACGCAGGCGGGTGTTCAGACCCAGGGATTTTGTGATGTTGTCATACTGGAGGAAACTGAGAATCTGAAAGTTGGGCGTGATGAAAAGATCCATCCGGGCCCTTCCCAGCCGAATGTCCACATCGCCTCCGGTCAAACTTCCCCAGTTCCTTTCTCCCTCAAAAGCCAGGTTCAAGTGATGGGATGGCCTCCATGCCAGTTCAACCTGCAGCTGGCCCATGGTTCCGTCATACATCGTGCCGAACCACCATGTTAATTTTGTCGTCACTTTTCGTTTGCTGGCTGATTGGAATTCCAGGCGGTAGCGCCACCAATTGTATTCGCCCGCCTTGACAAAAACATCCTCTGCAATTTCGAAGTCTTCGGGAATACGTTCATAATAGGGGACGATGTTGAATTCGATCCGGTCACCGCTTTCCAGGCGCCAGTTGAGGGGAGCTGTAAAAATCCTCCATTGGAAAATCTTTCCGTCCAGATCCCAGACTGCCTGAGTGAAAAATTCGTGCATCATTTGTCTTACCAGAGACCACTCCGGCCTTGGCTTATAGGCAAGATTGAAGTTCGCTTTGTAAATACCCCTCCAAGGCACAAATCCCAGCGAGGGATCATAGTCTTCACCGACGCGCTTGAAATTGAATGAGATGTCCCAGAGATCATTGGGATAATCGACGGCAACTCCGAAGGCTGTGCGGTCGTTCCCCAAATCCTCACGATTGTTGAGCAATCCCCAGATTCCGACCAGGAAATTTTTATTCCCCTGAAAACGGGAGGTCTTATAGACGAAATCCACCCCGGTCTGCCAGCTGTTGCCCCGTCCTAAAGGATCTCCAGCAGTTATGAGAAAACCCAACCTTGATTCTGCCCAGATTCTCTGAAAACCGCGGGCAGCAAAAAGATTTTTTCTTGGGGAAAGGCCCTCCACTGGCCGCATCAATGAATTAAGCACACCGAAACTGAAACGTCCGGTGCTGCCGGTCGCTTTGACAGCAAGATCTATCGGAACCGTTTCTTCCTCTACCAACCCGATGCGCCGGCTGAAAAACGGCAGCAAATCTCTGCTGTGGTAGAAGCTCATTCCCAGGCCAAATTCGAAAATATCCGAACCTTCGAGGAAAAAAGTTCTTTTTTCTGGGAAAAAAAGGGGAAACCGGGTCAGGTTGATCCGCCGGGTATCGACTTCGGTTTCGGCAAAATCCGTGTTGATGCTGAGGAGTCCGGTGACATTCCCTCCGAAATTTTTCAAAATATCCAGACCTGGCTCGAAATGGGTAGCGGCTGCTTCTTCTGAAGAATTCTGTATCCGGCTTCCCAGTGCATACGGCCGGATGGTCAAGCCCTTTCCCTGCTGGAATGCAGGAAGAGATGTGAGCTGGCCGGCTGTGCTGACGTTTGTGACTTTGAAGTTGCGGTTGGGTGCTGCCCAGCGGTCTGTTTCCTGCAGCCTCTGGATGCGCCGTTCCACATTAAATCCCCATTGTGTCAAACCCGTTGCGAATCGCAGGGTTTTGATCGGTATCAAAATTTCAGCGCTCCAACCTTTTTCAGACCGGCGTGCAGCCGCTTCCCAGATTCCGTCCCATTGGGCATTCTCTCCTTCTCCCTCTCTCTCGATCAAGCCGTCATACCGGGCCCCGTTTGGATTGATAGCGAAAATGTATCCTGTTCTGCCGTTTAAAAAAGTGTCAAGCACGATCTTCACATGGTCTTCACCACGCAGTTGGGCATCCCGCTGCATGGTGAAGCTCACGATCTTATCAGGATCGCTGTCGGAGCACATGATCCCGATATAAATCGATTGGAAATCCACGATGACCCGGATCTCGGTTGGCATACTCGGAGGAACACCCTCATCCGGTTCAACCATGCTAAGAGGGCCGATGGGAGAGGCATTTTGCCACACAGGTTCGGTTAACAAGCCATCAATTTTGATGTGTTCCTGCTGGGAGATCTGAAAGACCTGCGCCTCTGGTAAAGAAAATTTTGCTTTGGATTGGATCGATCCCGGCTGGAGCAATAAAGCGGCAATAAGGAATGAAGGGAGGAACAACTTGAGGACTTTTGGCAAAATCATTGCTTTTATCGAAGGCGGTAGTATAAGGATTCTATGGAATTAACGCAAGGGAAGTCTGAGGATTTTCGCTATTTGGCCTGTGGGCCAATGCGGAAGTCAAGGGACGAGACCAAGAATTTACCGGTTGATTCCAGCGTTCTCTTTAATTCGGCATATTCCTTCTCGAGAGGAGATTCCACTTTCGAGAGCACATCTTCAGGAGAGGTCGCACGGATAAGGGCGGATATTTGGCCCGGTGAAGAAGCTTGTTTGGTCTGGAGATGGATGAAAAATAGAAGGCTGATGGCAAAAGCCAAAACCGTGAGGGCAGCAGCAAGAGAAGGGATCAGGGCAGGCCTTCCAAACGGCCATTTGGGCGTGCGGCTGCTGCGCCCAGGTTCAGTTCCCAGTTCTGGTTTTTCAGGAATCGCAGCCATTATTTTTTCATTTAAAACTTCATCGAAATCCTGGAGAATAACTTTTTTATCCAGAGTGAACTTCTGTTTGAGCGAAGAGCAGAGTTCGGCATATTCCCGGCATGTATCACATCGTTGTAAATGCTTATACACATTGCTGGATATCGTTTTTCCTGAATCTAATGCCTGGGAGATCTTCCATTTATAAAGGGGACAAAACATTTTGTTTCTCCTCATCATAAAAATGAAAATTTATGGGCAGCAGGAGTGGTCCCTGCGAGCTTTACAGAAGCGATAGATTGGTCCATCCTCTTTCCTAGATTCAACCGGGCCCTGTGCAGGAGGACCCGGACAGTGATCGGTTTTTTATTCAGGATTTTTGCCATCTCTTTGATCGGCATATCCTCGCCATAATGCAGCCAGAGGGCCTCGTATTGTTTCTTTCCCAGCTTGCTGGCCAGATGCCAGATGTTCTGAGATTCCTCCTTCTGGATAACGATTTCCTGTGGGTCTAGGCAGGAAGGATAAGTTTCGAGCGAAGTCGATCTTTTTTTTTCCGACCGGAAGCGGCTGATAGCCTGCCGGATGGCAATCGTATACAGCCATGTCGAGAATTTCCGTTCGGGATTGAAGCGGTTGATATTCCGGAAGGCTTTGAGAAAAGTCTCCTGGACCAGGTCTTCGGTATCCTGGTCTGTTTTAAAGCGGTGACGGAGAAAATAAAATAAGCGGGCGCTGTAACGGGAGACCAATTCTTCGAAAGAGGACCGCGAGCCAATTGACACATTAGAGGCTAGTTCTTCATCGGAGAGATGATTGACCGCTGGGGTGTTTTCCATCAGCCTTCTGGCTCCTTTTCTGAATTATTACTTAGAAAATACATTCGGGCGTCAGCGAAGCAATCTCCTTTCATGGCTTGAGGGTGTCCTTGGACATGATATATTCATAAACAGTGCCAATGCTTCATGGGCTGCCGCCTTGCCCCCACGATCATTATAATCCTTATTTAAGCTATTTCCTAGGGACTATGGCAGGAGATTGAAATCCGGAATCAAATGAAACGCTGAGAATTTTGTTTTGCCCATTACGATATCGAGCAGCGCTTTGCTCGGGAAGTTCATCTCAAGGTAGAGTTTTTTGCCCTTGGTGGCTATCACAATATCTTCGGGAACCTTAAATCCTGGTTTTATCTCTTCCAACTGCATGTTTGCCAAAGAAATCAAACCCCGCAAGACGTTTTCCATATTTTTGGCATCTTCCGGGGTTTTGACCGTAAAATTCAGACGGATGTTGAAATTTTCTTTGATTTCAGCGAGAGAGAACATCGCCGATTCTGTTTTTTTGATGATAAAAACTTTGGATTTACCTTCTGCTAGAGAAGATATATCTTTTGCCAAGGCTGCCAAAAACGCATTAGAAGGAATCTCTTTTATATAGTCATTCATTGGCGAACGCGTTATATTTGGCTTTTTTCCGGCAATAACATCCAGTGCCAGTTGGAGGGTCTCCTGGTTCGGGCCCAGCAGTGCAAGATGATCATCGGCAAAGACGCCGTATTCGTGACTATCCCAGTTGTGGATGGTGTATTTTCCGTAGGGAATTTCCTTGTGTGAATTTTCTTCTGACAGAAGGCCGAGAAGATAATCCTGGTCAAAATCTCCTTGGAGGCAGATCACTGTTTTCATTTTGTTCTTTCCGAAGCCGAAAGCTGTAACACCATCGATGTCCTCTAGAAGATCGATCTTATATTTCTTGTGGAATTCGGTGTCCTTTTTCCCTAATCCCAGAGCGTCTTCATTGTTGAGCAAGTGATTTCCGATTTGAGTGGCAGCAAACTTCTCTAAATCGAAGTGAATCACCCAGGTTGCCTCTGCAGGAATGATCGATTTTTGTAAAGTCACAGCCATTAAATTGCAACAAAAGAACAGGGCTAAAATGACAGTTACCATGATAATGACAGCTTTTTTCATGCTTTTTCTCCTTGTTAGCATGGATTAATTTGTCCACTCTCTTATACGCTGCAGCTGGGATAACGTTACACATAACGGCTCTGTCTGTTGTGTGAATTCCATTCCAAGGATATGATAATAGAGAAAGTAGTTTACCTAAAATTTTGGGAATTGCTGGCTTTTCTTTTCTTTTTCAGTTCAAACGACGCTGTGGCTTTTTCTTCTCCGTTCACGATGATAGAAATCTGGTGAGTGCCCGGATAATGTTTTCGGGTCGTCTGCTCCTGGAATGCCTGTTTTTTCGATAGAGAATAAGTTCCCGAATCGTACTCTTTTTCCATGATTTTGAAAACTTTTTTGGATATTTTACCCTTGGCTTTAACAAAATAAACGGCATATTCTAGCCGAACCTTGCTTTTTTTCTTGATGTAAATGTCAAAGGTAAATGTCAAAGAATCTCCGATACTCAAGGCTTTTTTATCGAATTTCAAGTTCTTTATATCAATCAAGGATGGATCGCCGTATCCAAATATTTCGAGTGCCCTTTTGTTCCCGGCCTTGAGCATACTGCGGCAGGCGTGTTTTACGATTTTATCCGTATTTTCTGTATGCCCATGCCATTTCTCACAAATTTCTAAAGCCAGCTCGGGGTTGTCTTTGGAGATGTCGTTGAGATTGTTGGCCACGCTTCTCCTGACATCTGCGGAGGGGTCATTTTTCAGTTTTTCCAGGATTGGCAAGATAGGGCTTGGGTCTTTTTTAAATTTTGGCAGTGCCACTGCCCACGGGAGCCTCGGACGGCAGCCCTCGCTGGCCAGACGCCGGACCTTTGGGTCTTCATCTCCGGCCAATACCAACATGCAGGCCATGCCATTTTCAGGATCTTTTGCGAGGAAGGGACGGACAGCCAGTTCTGCCGAGATGTATTTTGTGAAATGCCTCAGAGCCGGCATAGACAAATCCCACTCCTCCAATCCGTAGGTGGCGACGAAGTCGGGCAAAGCCAATGCCTCAAATCCTTTGACATGGGGAACAGCTTTCATCAGGATATCCAGAGCTTCCTTGTAGGACTTCGATAACGTATCAAACAAACACTTGGTTGTGTGTTTCATCTTGTCCAGTAGTTCTTTTGCTTCGAAAGATTCATCGAACATCAGCTCGAGAAATTGTGTTTTATCGAAGCCAGGATAGTGTCGTTTGATTACATCCGCAAATTTATCGATCGATTCCCTGGTGAAAAATATGTCTTTGAGCCGTTCAGCCATTGCTGTTTCCTCCCAAAATATATTAACCTGGATAATTCATAAATTATCCAGGCTGCCCTGAATTATTCATGTACGAGTTTAAAATCAAGGGACACGTTACCTGATTTCAATGCTCAAACAATCCTGTAAAAAAAATGTTTGTGAATAATTACAGGTTAATTTATTACGGTTATGACTTCAAAGGAAAAATAGAACCGTCCCTTTTTTTATTGAAATGTCACACTATTTCGTTTAAAATGTAATGTTCTGAATTTCTGAGGTTTTTTGATAAGATAGTCTGCTAATTTTGGCATAATACTATCGATATTTATATTGAATTCATATTGATTCATAAGAAGAATTATCACGCAATGGGAGCTGGGAATAATGGAAAAAAAGATGAAACCTTTTATTCAAGTCTATTGTCCTGAATGCCAGGAGATGATCAGTCCGGGAGAATGGACGGCCTGTCCTTATTTCGAGGGTGAAAAGCTGAATATTTCAGACACTGAAGATGCGATGAAACAGATCTTTCGGTGCCATGTCCAGTGCGACTGTAAAATCGAATATTCCTACTACGATGGCAACAAATTAATCACCAAAGTAGAGGATGCGATCGAAGACCAGGAGAGCTTGCGGCGGATCCTGTCTCTGGTATCGAAAAAAGCGGGTCCACCAGACAAAGGGGCGGCAAAAAAAGTTCTTCTTGTGGATGACGATAAAGACTTCTTGGAAATGCACTCTATTGTGTTGGAGAATAGAGGTTATGAGGTTATTACAGCCAGAAGCTCGAAGGAATGCATGGACAGGCTGGAGGGAATAAAGCCTGACATCGTCGTTCTCGATGTTATGATGGAACAATTTGATGCCGGCTTTAAAGCCAGTGAGAAAATCAAACAGAAATACGAAGATCTTCCGGTCATGCTGTTAACATCCATTGGAGCGCAGACGAGCCTGGACTTTTCATCCAGTGAGGAAGTGCTGAGAGTCAGCGGGGCAGATGTTCTTCTGGATAAGCCGGTAAGCCCAAAAGTCTTGATCGATGAGATCGAACGGCTGACAAGCTGATAGGCTGATAATCACCCAAAATCCATGGAATTATTAAGCATTTCGAGGCAGAAGTGCCGGTTGTGCGGCCGTTGTGTACGAGACTGCCCCACCAATGCCTTAATGATCGAGCATGGGAAGGTGGCTCGGATCGAGAGCCGCTGTATCCTCTGCGGCTCCTGTTACAAATACTGTCCCCACGGCGCGGTCATGCCTCAAACCAGTGTGAAAAAGGTTTTAAAAGCTCTGGATTCAGGGGAGAAGATAGTTGCCTGTCTCGATCCGACCTTTCCGGCTGTATTGGATGTGGGAACACCCGGTCAGTTGGTGACGGCCCTTAAAAAATTGGGATTTCAAGAAGTCTGGGAATCTGCTCTTGGGGGAGACCTCATCAGCCGGGAATACAGAAAATGGCTGGGTGACGGCGCTAAAAAATCCTGTATTTCTTCGTTCTGTCCCTCTGTCGTTCTCTATATCGAAAAATTTTCGCCTCAGTTGATCGATCGACTCGTTCCTGTCGTATCCCCGATGGTTGCAACCGGAATGGCTGTTAAAAAACTCAGGGGAAAGGAAACCAAAGTGGTTTTTATCGGGTCCTGTATTTCCAGGATTCACGAACGCAACATCTCCTTCCTGGAAGGGAATGTGGATTGTGTACTGACCTATCACGATATCAAAGGCATTCTTGATAAAAAAGGGATAGATCGCGAAAAGCAAGAGGAATCCGAGTTTGATGGACCTCAACCCGGTTTGGGAAGAGTGCTCAGCATCTCAGGTGGAATGTCCAAATGCATCGGATTTAAGCAGGACCTGATCAATCTGGATTATGTTGTGGCCGCAGGTCCAAGGAGAGCTATACGGGCTGTTCAACAGCTTCAAAGCGGAGCTTTGCGATCCAAATTTCTCGATGTGCTGTTCTGTCAGGGATGCATCGATGGGCCTATCGTGGACAAAAAAATCTCTGGGCCCAGTCGGAAGCAGATGGTTGTGAATTTTTTTCTATCCCAGAACGAACACATCTGGGACAAAGATAAAAACATTCCTGCCCAGCTGAAACCCATGGAGCTTGGACGAGGTTTCTCTGTTAAAGATGTTTCCTTGGCTGAGCCGAAGGAAGAAGAAATTCAGGCCGTTTTAAACGAGTTGGGTAAAGCGTACCCGAACCGGAATTTGGATTGTGGAGGATGTGGTTTTAGCACTTGCCGGGAAAAGGCCATCGCTGTCGTGCAGGGTTTGGCCGAAAAAGAAATGTGCATGCACTATCTTCTCGCCCGATCACGACGTTTGTATTCCCGTTTGAAAAAATCCCATCAAGAACTCAAAATTTCCCTCGAAGAGTTGGAACAGGCCCAGAGGCAGCTTATCCAATCGGAAAAGCTGGCTTCTCTCGGTCAGCTGGCAGCCGGTGTAGCCCACGAATTAAACAACCCCCTGGGAACTATTACCCTTTTCAGTAATATGCTAAAAAAAGATCTAGCCCAAAACGAGAAGTGGGAAAAAGACATCAACCTGATCATTCAGGAAACAGAAAGAGCGGCTAAAATTGTAAAAGATTTGTTGAGTTTTTCACGGGAAACCAAACTGAAACCCGGACTTGTGAACATCAACAGCCTAATCGAAGAGGCCGTTTCACTTCTTGCAAAGCGGTCTATTTTCCGGAATGTTCAGGTGAAACAAATGCTCGGATCCTCTATTCCGTCCACGTTTGCCGATCCTGATTTGCTCAAGCAGGTTTTTTTCAATATCATCTTGAACGGGGCGCAGGCTATGGAAGGAAGCGGTGTCATGACAGTTAGAAGTCAGCCCAAAAACGGGGGAAGAAACATCGAAATCCAGATCGAAGATACAGGAAAAGGAATTACAGAAGAACACCTCCCCCGTCTTTTTGATCCCTTTTTTACGACAAAAGAAAAAGGAACAGGGCTTGGTTTAGCTTTAGTTTATGGGATTGTATCCAAACATAAGGGGACGATCGATGTGGAGAGTCAATTGGGAAAAGGAACGACTTTTTTAATAAATTTACCGATTTTAGATCAGAAGGAGTGGATGAGGGGAGAAAAAAAACTCGTTGAGATGAAAAAAGTGACAGAAGGAGGGGAAGGTGATTCAGAAGAAGACAATCTTATTGGTGGATGATGATCCGGATTTTCTTGAGATGCACAAGGTTGTGCTGATTAATCACGGCTATGAGGTAACGACAGCCGCCAGCGCTCAAGAAGGATTGGAGAAAGTGAGAACAGAAATGCCCGACTTGATTGTTCTAGATCTGATGATGGAAAAGTACGATGCTGGGTTTTCCTTTAGCAAGCAGATCAAAAACGATCCCTTGTTCAAGAAAATCCCGATTTTGATGGTGACAGCCGTTGCCGATGCCACGGGGTACAAGTTTTCTTTGGAAAAGGACGGGTACTGGATGAAAACGGATGAGTTTCTCGAGAAACCCATCGAGCCGTCGGTTCTCATCAGCAAAATCGAAAAATTACTTGGGAAAAAAGAGGATTAAATTGAACAATAAAGCGCGCATCCTGGTTGTTGATGATGAAATGGGAATCCGGGAGGGCTGCAAACGGGCCCTATCTGAGGAGGGTTATGCGGTTGATGATGCAGAGGATGGCCAGGCCGGGCTCCAGAAAGTGCAGGAGAATGGCTACGATCTTATCCTTGTGGATCTGATGATGCCTGGGGTAGGAGGCATGGACCTTATAAAAAAAATTCATCATATGAACCCTGAAATCATTATGGTGGTGATCACAGGTTACGCGACGATCGAAACAGCGGTGGAGGCGACAAAACTGGGCGCATATGATTATCTCCCAAAACCCTTCTCACCTGAGGCACTGGCTGCGGTCGTCAAGCGTGGGCTGGAAAAGAGATTCCTCAGCCTCGAAGCGAAAAAACTTCATGCCGAGAGAGCTCAGAGGTTGTTGGAACTCGTGAATGAAAGGAGCCGGCTGAGGACCATCATCGGGTGCATGGCTGACGGCGTATTGGTGGCCAATCTGGAAGGGCGGCTGGTCCTCTGGAATGCCTCCAGCATCAAGATGTTAAAGTCCAGAGGTTTTGATGTTGCCGGAGAGCCTCTCGAATATTACATTGAGAATGAGCCGCTCATTGCCGCGATCAAAGAGGTCCTGGATTCGGAGGATAAGGGCTTTTCAATGGTGAGCCGTGAGATTTCCGCTCAGGATCAAAAGGTTATTTTGATGGCCAACATAGCACCTATCAGGGATGAGAACGGCCAAATCCTGGGAGCGGTGACGGTTCTCCGAGACATTACGGCGCTCAAGGAAATTAACAAGATAAAGTCACAATTTGTCTCGATGGTTGCCCATGAGCTCAGGGCTCCGCTGGCTGCGATCAAAGGGTGGTTGGAGATAATTCTCTCTGGCGAGGCCGGAGGAGATGCGGAGCAGAATGAGAAATGGCTCCATCGGGCTATGGATCGTTCTGACTCATTATTGACTCTGGTGAATGATCTTCTTGTGATCAACCGGATGGAATCAGGCAAAATTGTACAAAAGATGGAACCAGTAAAAATAAATGATATTATCAACAAAATCGTGGATTTTTTGAGACCGGATGCCAAAAAACACAAGGTGTCTATCAAGACCGAATTAAAGGAAGAGCTTCCCTCTATTCAGGCTGATGTTGGAGAAATGGAAAAGCTTTTCACCAACTTAATCAGCAATGCGATTAAATATAATAAGGAGAATGGATCTGTTACCATACTAGGGAAGGTTAAAGGAAACTTTGTCCAATATGGGGTAAAGGACACAGGAATCGGAATTTCGGCCGAACACCTCTCCCGCATCTTTGATGATTTCTACCGGGCTAATGATGAGAGGACAAAAAAGATTCCTGGGACAGGTCTCGGTCTCACGATTGCCAAAAAAATCGTTAATTCCCATTTCGGACGCATCGAGGCGGAAAGCGAACCAGGCAAAGGAAGCCTCTTTTCTGTGTGCCTTCCCCTTAAGCATCGAAGAGACAATGAGGTAAAAAAATGACTTCCAGCGCAAAACACAAGCTTAACGCAATTGTTCATAAGGAAAGCATAGCCCCCTCCATCACGCTATTTAAAATTTACACCCCTGTCGTGGCCAATGCCGTGAAAGCCGGACAGTTTGTCGTTGTGAGAACCGATGATTATGCAGAGAGAGTTCCTCTGACTGTAGCTGATAAAGACCTGAAAGAAGAAACCATCACCCTGATTGTACAGATTGTGGGGACAGCCACACGAAAAATGGATTCCCTGAAACAGGGGGATTCTTTTCTTGACGTTGTTGGCCCTTTGGGAAAGGCGACAGAGATCACAAAAGGGGGAACTGTGGCGTGTATCGGAGGAGGTGTTGGAGTTGCTCCTGTCTATCCGATCACCCGAGCGTTTAAAGAGGCCGGAAATCGTATTATCTCTATCGTCGGTGCGCGAACGAAGGAAATGCTTATCCTGGAAGAGGAGATGCGGGCTTTAAGCGATGAGCTTTATATCGCCACAGATGATGGATCGGAGGGGCATCATGGCTTCGTGACAGATGTTCTCAAGAAAATTCTAGCAGACGGGACTGAGATTAATGAGGTCGTGGCCATAGGCCCAGGAATCATGATGAAAGCCGTTGCCGATATTACCAGAGAGCCAGGTATCAAAACCATCGTGAGCCTCAACTCTCTGATGGTGGATGGGACCGGGATGTGCGGGGGATGCCGGATCTCTGTCGGAGGAGAAAGAAAATTTGTTTGTGTGGATGGGCCTGAATTCGACGGTCATCAGGTCGATTTTAACGAACTCATGCAGCGCTCGGAGATGTATGTCCGGGAAGAACATCGGGCCATGTGGGATTATGAGTGCCGTTTACAGCAAGCTGCGGATAAGTTAAAAAGGGCAAATAAACGGGAGCCCATGCCCAAGCAGGATCCAAAAATGAGGATAAAGAATTTTGACGAGGTGGCTTTGGGGTATTCCCGGGAGCAGGCCATGCGGGAAGCCTCCCGCTGCCTCCAGTGCAAAAAGCCCTTTTGTGTGGAGGGATGCCCTGTGGACATCGACATCCCCGCCTTCATCGCCAAAATAAAAGAAGGGGATTTTATGGGAGCCATTCATAAAATCAAAGAAAAAAATAGCCTGCCTGCTGTCTGCGGCCGGGTATGCCCTCAGGAGGAACAGTGCGAAATAAAGTGCATCCTCGGGAAGAAAAAAGATCCTGTTGCCATAGGCCGATTGGAGCGGTTTGTTGCGGACTATGAGTTTGACCTGGGTGAAGTGCGAGTCCCGAAGCTGCCGAAATCGACCGGGAAAAAAGTTGCTGTGATCGGAGCTGGCCCCGCAGGACTGTCCGCTGCGGGAGAGCTGTGCAAAATCGGCCACAAAGTTACAGTTTTTGAAGCTCTTCATGCCCCGGGAGGGGTGCTTGTCTATGGGATCCCGGAGTTTCGTCTCCCAAAGAGGATTGTTCAGAGGGAGAGCGATTATATCGGCAAGTTGGGCGCGGACATCAAGGTCAGCTATATCGTAGGCAAGGCCAAAACCGTGGATCGGCTTCTTCAGAATGGATACGATGCCGTGTTTATCGGAACAGGGGCGGGATTGCCTCATTTTCTGAACATTCCTGGAGAGAATTTGAACGGCGTTTATTCGGCAAACGAGTTTCTGACCCGGGTGAATCTGATGAAGGCGTATCTCTTTCCGGAATACAATACTCCCATTCGGCTGGGAAAAAAAATTGCTGTTATCGGCGGGGGAAACGTAGCTATGGATTCAGCGCGGACTTCGCTTCGCCTGGGCGCTGAGAAAGTCTACTTGGTTTACCGGAGATCCCGCGAGGAAATGCCGGCGCGGGATGAGGAAATCGAGAATGCTTTTGAAGAAGGGATTGAGCCCCGTCTGTTGACAAATCCAATCCGGATTCTCGGAAATGAAAAAGGGTGGGTGAAGGGATTGGAATGTGTTCAGATGGAATTGACAGAGCCGGATGATTCCGGCCGGAGGCGTCCCGTTGCGATCGAGGGCACGGAATTTGTCATCGATGCGGATATGGTGGTCGTGGCCATCGGTCAGGGTCCAAATCCGTTGTTGACCTCGACAACACCCGACTTGAAACTGACCAGGTGGGGCAACATCGTTGCCGATGAAGACACAGGGAGAACATCTAAAAAAGGTGTGTTTGCCGGCGGTGATATCGTCACAGGGGCGGCTACGGTGATCCTCGCAATGGGGGCGGGCAAGAAGGCGGCCCGATCCATCGATCAGTACCTGAAAGACGGCAAGTGGGGGGGGTGCTTAGATCCTCAATGTCGCTCAAGACATGCCTGATGGAAAGAGGGGGATTATTTGAGGCGGATGATGTCCAAAATCTTTATTTGCGGATTGAGCATCTGGCCATCTGCAGACTGCTGATGAATTTTTTTGACAACTTTCATTCCAGATACCACCTTGCCGAAAGCGGCAAAGCCCTGTCCGTCCGAGTTGCGTTGGCCTCCAAAATCCAGCCCGGGCTGGTCTCCGACACAGATGAAAAACTCCGAAGAGGCTGTGCCGGGTTTTGATCTGGCCATGGAGATCACGCCGTCCTTGTGAAGGATTCCGGTTCGATCTGTTGTTTCGTGTTCGATGGGAGGAAGCCTGTTTCCCTGCGTCTCCGGAGTCAGCCCTCCCTGGATGACTTCGATCTTGATTTTTTGATTGGGCTGGTTGTCCGTTGTGACAACGCGGTAAAAACATCCGTTCTTGTATCGGCCTTCATCCACGTACTTCAGGAAATTGGCGGCTGTGATGGGAACGTCCTGTTCGTAGATTTCAACTGTGATATTCCCCAGTTCTGTTTTGATTAAAACACGAGGATTTTCCGCTCCTCCCGCCCATAACAGAAAACAACTTATCGCAATTAAACTGAACAGCATCCAAAATAGTCTCATTTTTTCTCCTTGTGATTCCTCTTTATTCCATTTACATTATCAAAAAACTGGGCCAAAACTCAATGAATCTGAATGATTCATAAAAAATGCTGATACCAACATATTTTTCAAAAAAATAAATCTATATATCTATTTTATATACACATCAGCATTTTTTACCCTTCGGGCGAGTCAATCTCACCATATCGCCTTCATTGCAGCCTGTTCACGGTAGTACACTACAGCTTCACAGGCCACTTCTTTGCCGCTGCAGCAATCTCAACTCGTGAATAATCCAGGTGAAATGACTTCTAAAAATATTTCCCCATACCCTTGATTCAGAAGGGAAAAATCGATACTCTTAATTGACATAGTTGATTGAACTGGCCAGAGGAGCATCTGATGGCAAAAACATTGACTCTGGATGGTGTGCGATGGCCCCGAATTCTGAGCTTTTTCTCCGGGATCGGGATGGTGGCTGCCGCAGTCCTGACAATGAGACATTTTTTTCTCGCCAACTATCCCAAAACCATATTCGAAGGATCATTCTGCGACATCAGCGCCTTTTTTAACTGTGACAGTTCTGCTTTTTCTGCTATTTCCCAGGTTATGGGAATTCCTCTAGGCTATTTTGGAATAATTGTCGGAGCACTTGTGGCTCTTGGCGCTGTTTTTCCTTCGGAAAGCTTTGAACGCACCAATTCCTTTATTGCCTTGCTCAATATCCTGGGCGTTATCGTGCTCCTTGTCTACTCTGTGTTCTTCATGGGTAGCCTGTGTCTCCTCTGCACGGGCTTCTACATTTTTTCTCTGCTGAGTTTTTATCTTTTTTGGAGATATGGAATCGGCCGGAAACGAAGAGGTTCTTTATTGTCTTTTTTTCGGCCCTCTCCTAAGATGCTTGTGACTTTTGCGTGTTTCACGGTCCTCGGGGCTTACGGGATGGTGCTGTATCATCAAGCAATAAAGGATGCCCAGGCGGCGGTGACCTTACGAATTATCAAACAGTTCCGCGAGCTCCCTGTTGTCGGCAATCCCAGCATCATTTCCCCCTATTGGACAGTCCAGTCGAGTGAATATTTTGAGGATGTCCCCATCCAGGTTATCGAGTTTGCAGATTTTCTCTGTCCGGACTGTTTATTTCTCAGTCAAGAATTCGACAAATTAAAAGAGGAATTCGCCGGGAAGATCAATATCGCTTATCAGTTCTTTCCGCTTGAGGGACTTTGTAACTCGGTCGTCCGCGAAAAGGATATTCATCACGGGGCCTGTGAGCTGGCTTATATTGCGGCATACGACCCGGCCCAATTCGCCGCAATCCATGATGAAATTTTCGCCAACTTTAACGAGGCCAGAAATCCGGAATGGCGCCGGGAATTGGCGGCCAAATACAACGTGGAAGAGGCCTTTAGCGACCCCGTTACCCAGGAGATTGTACGTTCCATTGTCAATACTGGAATGGAGTATGAAAAAACCTCTGACCAATATGCCTACGGCATCCGCTCCACGCCGACCATGATAATCAACGGCCGGATGATTATCGGAACCCTGCCCTATGAACAAATGCGGGCGATATTCCAGGACCTTGTTGACGAATTCGAGGGACGATCAAGATTTCTAGAGCAGTGGGTTCCGCCCAAAGGCCGAAAAGTCAAACAATAATTTTGTTTGTGTTATCTTGAATGATTTTTGCGAATGGGTGCTGGATAGGGTACTACCTTATGGAGCTTCCCATATATTCTATATCGGGAAACGGATGAGAAAAGATGTCCCTTGGTTTACTTGGCTTGTAACTTGGATTTCCCCACCGTGGCAGTCGGCCACCCTTTTGACGATCGAAAGGCCCAGCCCCAGACCTCCCGTTTCCTTTGAGCGGGATTTGTCCACCACATAAAAACGGTCAAAAATCAGTGGGAGGGAATCCTCGGGGATGCCGATACCCGTATCATGGATATGGAGGGTGATCGAGCTTTCCTTCGCTTCCAGAGTGATCTCCACTTTTCCTTCTGATGGCGTGTAACGGATAGCATTGTCGATGATGTTGGCAATCATCCTTTCTATCAGGATTTCTTCCCCTTTGATAAGAGCGGGCTCGACCTTCTTGATTTCCAAAGCGATACCCTTCTTTTTTGCGGCAAGTTCCTGACTTTCCACGACTTTCAAGAGTATTTCATCCAGTTTGGCTGTTTTATCGAACTCCTTTTTTTTCAAGGCTTCGATACGGGATAGGAAGAGCAGGTCGTCAATAATCCGTTCCAGATAGGCGGCTTCCTCGAGCGTGCTTTTTAATGTTTTTTGGTACTCTTCTGTGTTACGTTCTTTCCGGAGAAGCACTTCGATCTCCCCCCGGATTATGGTAAGTGGAGTTCTCAACTCGTGGGAGACATCGCCGCTGAACTGTTTGATTTTTTTGACCGATTTTTCCAAGCGGGAAATCATATCATTGAAGGTGTCCACCAGTTCCCCGATTTCATCTTGGCGGCGCCCCGAATCGATCCGCAATGACAAATCATCGGCGGAAATATCCCTGGCCGTCTGCACGACACTCTTGACCGGTTTCAACGCCTTCCGGATGATGAAATTTCCTCCCAATGATGCCAGCAGCATCAGCAGCCCTCCCGCAAGGATCATGATGATCATGAGTCGGCGGAGCGCAAACTCGGTGCCCTCCAGCGATATCCCAACCTGGATGATATTGGGTCCTCTCACCGGAAAAAGAATAACGCGAAGGGGATAAGCACTCAGTTTTTTATCTTCTGTTGTTTCGTAAATCAGATTGTCGATATCGGAGCGATCGGCTCTATAATAAGTTTTTTTGTCAAATAAAAAACTCTCTTCCTCAAAGGAAGATGTATGAATCACTTTTTCGATTTTTTTCTCTCCCCGTTCCTGCAGTTTTACCAATTGAATGAACGGCCGGTAAGTTTGGAATTTTATCGTGGCCTTCTGGATGGCATCTTCCCATGATACTCCCCGCTTACGATACCAGGATTCGTAAGTCTCGTCAGCAATCTCGAGCAGCTTGCCATCGAGTTCATCGATAAGGCTGTCTTTAAATCCCTGATACTGAATGACTCCAGCCAAAACGATGATCCCCCCCAGGATAATGATGTACCACAAAGTTAATTTAAAGCTTAGAGATTTGAATTTTTTAATTTTCATCGATCCGAAATCCATAGCCGCGGATGGTTAGGATAAGTTTTTTATCAAAATTTTTATCGACCTTGTTGCGGAGATGATTGATATACACATTTACGACATTGCTTGAACCCACATAATCTATATCCCAGACATGCTCCAGGATCATGGAGGGGGTGACGGTCCGTCCCCGGTTCCGCAGCAAATACTCCAGCAGAGCATATTCTTTGCCGGTGAGATCGATCTTTTCTCCTGCTCTGGTTACTATCCGCCGCAAGGGATCCAGTTCCAAATCTCCTGCCTTCAGCTCTTTGGTCTTGTAATCCTGGCTTCTTCTCATGAGAGCCCGGATCCTGGCCAACAGTTCATCAAAGGCAAATGGTTTGGTCAGGTAGTCATCGGCACCTTCAGAAAGTCCTGTTACCTTGTCTGCAATTTCGTCTTTGGCTGTTAACATGAGGATCGGTGTGAGAATGTCTTTTCGCCTCATTTCCCGGCATACTGTAAAGCCGTCCAACCCAGGCAGCATGATATCCAGAATGATCACATCGTAGGGATTAAGCTGGGCCATGTATAAAGCATCGGTTCCATTGCGGCACACGTCCACGGCATACTGCTCTTCCTGAAGCCCCCTCTTTAAAAATCCCCCGACTTTTTTGTCATCTTCCACAATCAGGATTCGCATGAGTTTATTATAATTCACGTCCTTTGAAAAAGAAATGGAACCTGGCATGCGCTTATTTCTCTGATTTTTTATAGCTGATCGATATTCCACCGCCGCTGGTATCAAGTGTGGTTTCCATATTGGGTAAACTTCTCACATATTCATAAAATTCTGCCGTCCCGCCGCGCCTGCTTCTCTCTGAAATATTGTGCGCTGTAAAGCACCCATCCACTTCAAGTTTTGGATAAACATCAATGAAATAATTTTTGTACCACCCTTTATCAGCATCACTAAAAACAAAATCGAAAGGGCCTTTGAGTTCTTTTACCAACGTATGAGCATCCGCCAGTCTTGCATCTATATATTCGGAAAGACCAGCATCTTCGAAATTTGCTAGAGCTTCGCGATATCGATCTTCATCAATTTCAATTGTGATTAATTTGCCGCCAGTTTTGCTGAGGGCCCAAGCGATCCAAATCCCGGAATGCCCGGTGGATGTCCCGATTTCAAGCGCCCTTTTGTAGTTGTTTTTGATGATGACGTCATAGAGTATTTTTCCGTCTGATGAAGGAACATTCATATCTCTCCATGAATATCTGTGGCTGTCGAGAAAGTTTTGGACTCTTTCATCCAGAGTTTGATTTTTCTCTGAGAATTTTAAAATGCCGGATACAGCAATCGGAAAAAAGAAAAGAACTGTCAAAACCAGACTGAGACAATAATGATGGATTATGGTTCTCATTTTTCTATCCTTTTGGTCCTTTTCAATTGAGGCTAGAACCGGCCCCCGCCCCGATAACGTATTCTTCCAAAGCGCGGATTGACTACGTTGCTGTAGACCGATCCGAACGTATAGCGCAATCCTACGGAAATAGAATAGTTATAACTTGTAAGAAGCTCTTTTCTTGCCAGAAGCACCTCGTCGATGGAAGCCTCTCCTTTCGGTAGGGATAATTGGTCGTGGATACGTTGATACCGTCCGGAAACATTTACAGACAATCCCTTAAAAACACGAAAATTCAGGTAACCTCTTAGTTCGAGGCGGTTTTTACTAAAGTCATGAAAATAATGTGACCCTTCAAGCGATGTGGACACGCTTCCCCATGGTTCCCTGATCTCCAGGGTTACAGAGACTGACTGATTGAACAGGGATTCTTGTGTTTTTTCGTAAATTGTTTCTTCTGCATAATTTGCATGATTATAACCGAGCTTGTACAGAAATCTGAGCTGGCGCCGGGTGGATTCAGAATAAGGGAATAAATTGTATTCGACCGCCGGCGCAACCGTGAAAAGAAGGTCCAGGTTGCTGTACGTGGAGGCTTCTGTCTCGATCCAGCCTCCGATGGACCAGTGGTCGCTGATGCTTTTAACGGCCATGCTCGTGGCGTTTTTTTCCTCGGATACGCTTTTGATGTATTCGTCTTCGTAATCGTATGTCCGTTTGTCGAATTCACCGGATAAACCCAGCCTGATCTTCCAGTCGGGTGTGATCCGGTTGGCTGAAACATTTACGTCCAGCGAGCTGGAGCTTCGGCTCGATTCTCCGCCGAGACGGCCGTCCAGGTTTATGCTGAAAACCCAAAAATTCCAGGGGTCCTTTACAGCGGTGGGTTTGAGTTTCTGGCGGAAGCTCAGGTAAATATAATTAGCGATTGGAGTCTTTATCACATAGGGAAAAAGCCCTCTTTTCATCACCTCGATCTGCCCTCGCCTGATTTCATCCCCTGTATCGTTTGGACCGGACGAGTAGGAAAGGGTGTTGTCCAAACCTGCATATTCGTTCAATCCGATAAAGGCGAATGTGTATTCCCGGCCTCCGCTTCCTGTGCGTTGGTCTGTCACCAGGACATGAATGTCCGCATCCTTTCTATCGCGGACATAATTCACATAGGTGATTTCATCCCGGAAATAGTCTCTGTCACATCTCCGGCAGTCGAGGAAGACTTTTGGGGCAGCCTCTTTCAGCTCATCCGCATTGGGTTTAGGGTTATCGGCCAGAAGCAGAACTGCTGAGAACGAACAACTCAACCACATGAGCAGGAATAAGATTATTCGCGATCGTTTCATGTGTTTTCTCCTTAATCCGATTCAAATTTTCTTGCTTTAACTCACTGGCATGTCTCAATTTGGCAGAATTGAGAAGGATTAGGATAGCACAGAAATGTTAAAAGAACGTGAAATTAAGATTAAATAATTTTAATCTTCACATCTGCATTATTTTATAAGGAATAGTGTTGTCTGACGTCCGTCGATGAATTTGCAGCCGCCTTCGGTGAAAACGCCTCCCTCCTCAAGACCCATCCGAACGTCCTGGTTGTCCCACTCCGGAACTTTGTAACGGTTGTTCATTTCGATGGCGTAACACGTGTTGTTGTATAAGGGATAATCGCCCCTTACGGGAACTCCGTCCTGCCGATTCCACAGCCCCACGATGAATCCAGCGGCGTGTCCATGCACTCCGAGGGGATGACAGTAAACGCTGGGCGTCAGGCCTTCGGCTCTGGCTTTCTCGAGAGATATTCGGAGAACTTCGTTTCCGGTTCGGCCGGCGCGGTGTTCTGTTATCACGATATCCTGCAGCCGGTTTCCTCTGCGCAGTGCC
Source organism: uncultured Eubacteriales bacterium (assembly GCA_964580235.1). GTDB lineage: Bacteria > Acidobacteriota > Aminicenantia > Aminicenantales > Aminicenantaceae. Next base: position 21,110 of record CAZOJY010000003.1, read on the forward strand.
TCTTTCAATCCTTCAGGCGCAGCGTTTTCTCCGATGCGGCATACATAGGCATTCTGCTGGGTGTCTGTGCAGAGCCCCAGGTAGACAATACCAATATCACAATGAAGGAGATCTCCCCGCCGGATTACCTCAGGATTTTCTTTATATCTTTGGGAATCCTTCCTGGACCTCTGGATCGAGACAGAGGGATGAAACCAGGTTTCCAGCCCCAGGCCGGTGATCCTCTGCCGGATCCACCAGACCACATCCTCTGTTGTGGTCGCATCCGGAACGATCACCTGATTCGAAAAAAATTCAGCGATGATATCATGGGCGATTCCGAAAATGTGGCGGTAGAGACTCAGTTCCCGGGGACTCCGGGTTTCCAGCCACCCCACACACAGATTTTCTGCTGAAACCAACCGGGCTGATAATTCGGGCCCCAGGGCTCTGACCACTCTGGCCTTGAAAGAGGCAGACAGTCCATCTCCAAAAGCCCAGGTTTCAGATTCGTTGATCCCGATCCTTTCTGGATTGCTCTTTTTGATGTAGTCAGCCAGGACCTCCATCTGGTCTTTGCTTTGATCCGTATAGATGGATTTATACCATTCCCCCATCCCGTAAAAGCTGGCTGTCAACCTTTCCACTCCCTCCTTTTCTCCTTTATCATGGAAGATGAGGATGGAAGTTCGGCGCGCGGCCATGGTTGGCTCCGGGACCAGGGTCAGGTATACAGGATCCTCGTTGTACTCCCGGCAGATGATGAGCCACATATCGATCCCTTCCCGTTCCATAAGCGCGGGAATGATGTTCTCCAACCGCCATTCCAGGATTTCGTTCATGACCTTTGCCCGGTCCTTTTCCGGCAAAATGTTGTCGATGTCCCGGACAGCCGTGGTCCCGATACCCTGCGAATAAATAATCCCCACAGCTAGGGATAAAAGGAAGGCGGTTAAAACAAGCAAAGATTTTCCTCTTTTCATTTGTCCCTCGCATTCAAAGAAATTTTAGTAAAATTTTTTTGGCGTTTTTTTTGCCACCAGACATATTCCTTATTGCTTACTGGATTTTCAAGTTGATCCGTTTTGTATCTGTTCCTCCGTGTTCCGATTCGACATGAATCTCAACCCAGCCCTTTCCGCCGTCCATCCTCACAAGGGCGGCGAAGCGGAGGGCCTGTTTTCCTTTTAGCCAAAAATCGGTTCCCTTTTTCGTGATCAATTCCACATGGGCGTTGGGATTCGAACGGTCGATTGCGGCAGAGCCGCTTGGAACTTCGATCATCGAAACATTGTTGGATGTCTTGAGTATGATCTTGTCTTTATCAACCCGTTTGAGTTGTTTGGCTCTATCTGATGCTGTGGGGTAGACCCTGTCGTTTTTGACCTCCGCCTCAATCCAGTAAAGACTGTCTGCCGCCGGCTGCACATGGATATCTGAGATCTCGACTTTGGGAAACTGGCTGGCGCAGTACAATACGAACTGGGCGTTTTTAAATGCCTCCTGTTCGATATACCGGGACGGAGGGGTCCGCCGGATGTGTTTTTTTGGGGTCCCGCCTATCCAGATTTCGCCCAGGTCTGGATGATTGAATTTGTGTGGGTTTACCCAGCCTTCTCCCGTTAGTTCAATATCAATCCATTTGAGCATCTCTTCGTCAGAGACGCGGCCGTCGCCGTCTTCATCTGCGTCAAAGGCCGGTGATCCCCAGAGTTCGATCAGATAGCCATAGGCGCCGAGCATATAGTAAGTGGCTGCGTGAGCCTGGCCGCTGAGGCCTGCGATGGTGGGGCGGTAGTTTTTAAGAATTCGAGCCCCAGAGGTGACGATGGCTGTCTGGGTGTCCATGTCGTGCTGGTAGGTGGGTGCCACCTGACGGTTGAAAAGCTGAGCATACTTGTTGGTTTTGCGCATCATTGCCAGACGCTGCTCCTGCATTTCCTGCATGCGCTGGCGTTGTTCGGCAGTCATATTGGGCTGGCGGACCGCCGGCGGCGCCTGGAACATGATCAAACGACCTGTATTGTGGTAGTGAAAACTGGCGAAAATGTTGGGGTGTTTGAGTTGAAACTCGAACACGTTCCGGCATTCGGGTTCTGACATCGGATAAGGATTTCCGGCCTGTAGGTTCCATCCATAAGGAAAATTCCGGTTGGGATCGGGTCCCCCGATATCGTCCTCGTTGATAAAACCGTCTCCATCGTTGTCGTATCCTTCGCCTCCTATCCGGGTGAAGAGTTGAACGCCATCTTCCGCCGGCCCGTCCACTCGGACAAACTGTCTCTTGTCCGCTGAAATTTTGTAGTTCCCGTTTGGGTCGGCGATGTACATGGTGGAAAGTTCTCCGTCCCCGTCCACATCCTCGGTCTGGTCCTCATCGTAAAGTCCATCGCCATCGTTATCCTCTGGCCGGTAAGGCTCACGGGGGTTGTTCGGCGTATTAGGATATTCGACATAGGATTCGTTGGCGTCAACGTTCAGTCCCGGGAGAATGTAAAAAGTGCAGTTGTCCACCAGATCGTGCACATACGGATCATAATCATACCGCGTTAGCAGGTACCACATCAGATACAACGAGCAGGTGATCCCGTTGACTTCGTTGCCGTGAATGGCCCCATCTACCCACATGGCTGTTTTTTCAGAGTGTTTTCCCGTTGCTTTCGCTGTGATAGTGATCAAAAATTGGTCTCTGCCCATCCGGCTTTTGCCTATGCTCTGGATGTCGGAAAGCTGGGGGTACTTTTTCTGGATGTCGTGCATTATCTTGGTCCACTCCGCATAGCTGTAGTACCGGTTCCAGGAGATCGGAAAGTCCAGTTCACCATGATACCCGCCCGGGCTATTTTGAAGTTTTTTCTGGGGAAATCCTTGGGGAGCCAGGACAAAAAACATGGTTAAGGTAAGAGACGCCGTGTATTTAAACATTCTTTTGATCTTCATCTCAATCCTCCGTTTAATCGATGGACACCGGTTGAACTTTGGTGCCGCCTTTCTGCGAGGTCAGCACGACTTTGAGCGGAGTATTACCCTCCACAGCGACCAGCCATGTGACTGTCCGCGAGGATCCTTTCTGCCGGACCTGCGTCGGTTGTCTCCGCTGCTGCCTAAACTGTGACATTGGATAGCCCGGGGGAAAGAAAAACCTCTGTTGTGAGCGCTGCTGGGACGAGGCTGATGGCGTTCCCCGTCCTTTATATCCCGGAATCCGCATGGTTCCTTCCATCACACCCAGCTTCTGAAAGGGTGTTCCGAGCAAGTAAGTTGTTTTGGCGGGGTCGCCGACAAGCCAGATCACATCTTCTCTATTTCCGGCAAGTTGGGCTCCCCGGGCAATGTGCGTGGCGAGTTTGCCTGTATTTTCGACCTTGGCTGTAATCTGAATGACTTTAAATTTTCCTTTTGACTGGCCCTTTTTGATCGTGACCTGGCCTCCAGTTTGAACAGCTTTTGCTTCTTTAGCGTTGTTGGTTGTGTACAGGACCTTTGCCTTGACATCGTTTATCACGACCTCAGGCAAGAGGCCTGCGCGAAAAAGCGTGAACTGCCAGTGATCTTCACAGACTTTGCGCAACGGGTCTCCGGGCCAGGCATTGTTTCGGTAATTGGGAAGCCAGCCGCCGATTTCTCCTTCGCCCAGCTCCGGGTGTTTGAACGGTTTCCAATCGATGAACAGCTTTCCTCCGTATTTGTCATCCTGATATTTGAGTGCTGCCCGCTGCATCTGGGCATAATCCACATCCCCTTCAAGTTTGGGAAAATCCGGGATGTCCTCTTCTGGATTCCAGAGTTCGGTGGTGATGGCATAGATGCCGTACTCTTTGTACATCCAGTCCGTGGCCATGCCGTAGCTGTAGCGTTTGTCCTGCTCTTCGTTGTAGCTCACTCTCCACCCCCGGGGGAGTTCATATCCCCGCATGATGGCGTATTTATTTTTCGAGGTTTTTTTGAGTTCCTCCCTGTATTTATCCAGTTTGTCGGGATTTTTCCACGCATCCGGGATTTCTTCACCGATAATCTCCAGATATTTTTTTCCCATGACTTGGTCCAACACCGCCACATCCTTGGGATGCAGGCTAGGATGGGGGGCTGTTCCCATCGGCCGGTAGGTGAATCCGCCTGAGGTGTGATAGTTCTGTGCCATCAGGACGTTGGAGTGACTGGTCAAAAACTCGGCGATGGCGTGCGTTTCAGGTGCAGACGTTGGGAAGTTGCCCTTCCCTCCAGCAAATCCGTCGGTGCGCCACCATCCTTCGGGAAAATTACGGTTGAGGTCGATTCCAGATTCCGAATCCTCTCCGCGTTTGCCGTCTCCGTCATTGTCCTTATCCTCTCTGATAACGGAATAACGGGGCTTGTCGGTTTTCTGGTCTCTGCGGAGTCGTATCATCAGACGCGGATCTTGATCATCGATGACATAATTCCCCTTGGGATCATTGTAGCGGAACTGCAGAATAAGTCCGTCCCCGTTGAGGTCGTCCGGTCCGTCCTCGTTGATTTTTCCATCCTTGTCGTCATCTTTCTGCATGCTGTTGGTTCGCTGCGGTACGCCTTTTTCCACGCTGTTGTACACCCCGTCCGGGTTGACGATCGGGCAGATGTAGAAAGTCTTATTGTCTACAATATGCGTGATCTCTTTGTCAGATCCATATCCGGTGACCAGCTTATCGATGGTGTACAAACAGACCTCGGTCCCGGTGAACTCGTTCCCATGGGTGGCACCGCAGATCCAGTGACCCGGTTTTCCTTGATAGGATTTCATCGGCGTAACATTTTTCACGCCTTCTTTGCGCATATTTTGCAGGTTCACTTGTGCGTCGATCGTGGTCCCGATCTTCATGTTGGAGATCACAAGGACAAAAATTGGCCTGCCGTTCGTGCTTTTCCCAATTTCAAGGAGCTTTGTAATATTGGGATAGCCTTTGGCAACGGCTTTGAGATAATTTGCTGTGCCATTGTATCCGTGATATTGATCGAAACGGATCGGTACTTTTTGTGCAGAATGTAGAGGAACGCTTATTATAAGGCCAAGCACGATGAATATAATGGCCAACCTAAGGAAAAAAATAGGGTGCGAATTCATAGCATTATCCCTCCCTTGTTGAGATTTACTTTTGGAAAAAAAGAGTGGCATGTGTGAAAACATAAGAGTGTATTACATAATACAAACAGACGATAAAATCAATTATTTATTTTAATCCATTGTTTGGCTTTGGCAACGCATTGAATCTAAATGGAAAAGCTTTGATTTGAGATGAAATTCATGGCTTTGATCAAAGTTTTCTTTCCCAAAACCAAAAGTGGAAGACTTGGCAGGCTCTTCTTTGCTTTACAAAAAAGGATTCGCAACGAAGGTGATGGACATGGCGTGACTGAAATATTCAAGTGTGTTATGGTGATAGAGGCAAAAAATAGACACAGGTGTCAAAAAATATACAGCAAAATGGGAAAAATCTCCCGGAGAAAACAAAAACATTCATCCCTGTTCATTTTTTTTATATTCATGTTGTTAGTTTTCAATATCGGGTTTCTTTCCCCATCCTTTTCCCAGGAAAAAAAGAAACAGGAAATAAAATATGATGTAGCCGTTACGGCCATATCCATTGCTGTGAGCGTTCAAGACAAAAAAGGAAGGCATATTACCGGCTTGACCAAAGATGATTTTTTTGTTTACGAGAATAATGAAAAAAAAGACATCACCTATTTCAGTTACAATTTTGAGGCGCCTTTGAGTTTGACCATTCTCCTCGATGTGAGCGGCAGCATGGCCCTTCGGGATAAACTAAAAGAAAGCAAAGATGCCCTCGACTATCTGGCAAAATACCTTCTAAACGACCGAGATGAAATCTCCTTATTGATTTTTGCTGATGGAAAAGTGGAAATTGCTGCAAATTTCTCCGAAGATAAGACTGATTTTTTTTCTATTTTGGAAAAAACTGAAGCATACGGACAAACCGCTTTGAATGATGCCGTTGGCGTATCTCCAGATTTTGCAAACATGGGCAACAATGAAAAACGGGCTCTTCTTTTGATCACGGACGGGATCGAAAACGATAGCGAATATTCTCCTGATCAGGCCATCGAGGTTGCGCGGAGAGTGGACATTCCCATTTATACTATCGGATACAAAATCCCATATAGTGAGCAGTATTTAAAAAAGTATAAACATTCTGAAGGGTTGACGACTTCGGGTATTGTTGAATCTTTAGAAAGGTTTTCAGAAGCGACCGGAGGGACAGCCTATTTCATTGATAAACCGCTTGATTTGAAGAATGCGTTGAGGCTGGTCAAGCAGGAACTGAGTTGCCAGTACATTCTTGGATACACATCTTATACGAATCCAAACAATGAATACCGGAAAATAGCGGTTATGACAAAAAAAAGGAGCTACAAGGTAAGGACAAGAAAAGGTTATTATATCGGTAAGAAGAAGGGCACATAATAATATTTTCTATTTAATAGGAAAATGACTTGTGTTACGATAAATATAACGATAGAAAGGCAAGGGAGAAAAAAATGAACAAAAGCAAAATAACTGTTCTTATTGGAGTTTTGCTAATTTTTGGTCTGATTGCCGGAACGGGCTGCGCGACAAAAAAGTATGTGATGGGCGAAGTGGCCACTATTGATCAGAAGGTTGAAGGTGTGGAAACTTCGGTCGAGGAGAATCAAAAAAGGATTAAGGAACATGATGAGAGCTTGGCCACACTGGGCTCCTTGATTAAAGAACAAGAGTCTGCATTGAGCAACCAGAGAAAGGAGTTTGACAGTAAACTTAGCGAAGTGAAGAAGGCAGCGCAGGGAAGACTTATTTTTCAAGAGATTCTCAAAAATGATGAAGCGAAATTTAAATTTGACAGCTGGGAACTGAGTGATGCGGCAAAGGCAGAATTAGATAAGTTTGTTGAGGTCTTGATAGCTCAGGATAAAGGCCTGTATTTGGAGATCCAAGGGCATACGGATAACACAGGACCTGAGGATTGGAATTTGATTTTGGGAAAGAGAAGAGCCGAAGCCGTGATGGAATATCTGCACAAAAAATACAATATTCCACTCCATAGAATGGAAGTAATCAGTTATGGGAGTGATATGCCGGTTGGTGATAGTTCAACCCGTGATGGAAGAGCGCAGAACAGGCGGGTGGTTATACTTGTGTTTGAATAATTATATAAAAGTCAGCGCAGTGCCTCTTTTATGCGGGCTGGTGTCATCGGGAGCGTGAAGATTCTTTTGCCGATAGCATCATGGACCGCGTTGGCGATTACTCCTCCCATGGTAGTGATAGCTGGTTCCCCACAGCCCTGAGGAGGCATTTCGGGATTATCCACGAGCACCGTTTCTATCTTCGGCAGCCAGGAAAAGCGGGGGATTTCATAAGTGTCGAAATTCTCATCCAATATTTTCCCGTTCGAAAACCGGATTTCTTCGGTCAAACAATAGCCGAGTCCCATGGTGATACCTCCTTCGATCTGCATCTTTACGCCTTCTGGATTGATCACTTCTCCTGTATCTTGAGCGCAGACCACTCTTTCCACGCGTACTTCGCTGTTTTTCTGGTTGACCTTTACTTCGGCAATTGTGGCCACATATGTTCCCAGGTAATCCGTACAAGCAAGCCCGTATCCCTTTCCACTCGGGCCTGGAGAAAAAGATTTCCCGAACTGTTCTGCGGCTGCAGATAAAACCCTTTTCATTCTTACATCGGCTAAATTATGCATTCGGAACTCAAGCGGATTCATTCCGGCAGCCTCGGCCATCACGTCGATATGGGATTCGATAGCGAACACGTTTGTGTTGCTCCCAGGCCCGCGCCAGGCACCGACACCAAAGGGGTGGACGCCTCCACCTCCGCTTCTTCCTCCCCATCCGCCCATGGACAGGACTTTGTGGTGAGGGATATCGTAAAAAGGCTGAGAGCTGCGATCCCCGGCAAAATAATTATGATACTCCCAGTAGACGATCTGATTTGCATCGTTCAGGCCCGATTGGATGTCGATGACTGCCGCCGGGCGGAAAGTGTCATAAAAAAACTCTTCTTTTCTGGTCCAGGCTACCTGCACCGGTTTTCCGCTCAATCGGGCCAGACGCACGGCCTCCGTGATCTGATTCCCCTGGTTTTTTCCTCCGAATCCGCACCCCACAAAGGGCGTGATGACCCGCACCTTATCCTGGGGGAAACCCAGGACCTGTGCCACTTCTGCTTGAGCCCTGAAAGGAGATTGTGTGGAGGCCCAGACCGTAGCTTTATCGCCTTCGATATTAACCACTGCCGTATGGGCCTCAGAAGGCGCATGGGCGACATAGTGATTGTAATAGGCTTGATCGAATGTGTTGGTCGAAAGGCGTTTTCCCTGCTCGATATTTCCTTTCTCGGTCACGACACTGCCTTCTGAGGCTGAATCTTTGAGGTGCTGGAATATGTGTTGATTGTCCAGTGTGGATTCGGAAGGCTCGAACCTGGCCTTTATCAACCGGAGGGCTTTTTCGGCCACGTCGGGGTACTTATGCAGGACAGCCACCAAATCGCCTTCCCGGATAACCTGAACACCCTCGATTTTTTTGGCGGCAGAAACATCCACGCTTTTCAGGGTGGCTCCGTGGGCCGGAGGCCTCAAGATTTTGGCGTGAAGCATTACCGGGAAACGGATGTCCCCGGCATACTTGGCTTCCCCTGTCACTTTTTGTTCTCCATCCAACCGATCTGTCGGCTTTCCCGATATGGTGTGCTTGGCATACTGTTTAATGGGCGGCTTTACCTCCAGATGCCGTTCGATTTTCCCCCCTTTTGCCAGTTCGGCGTAGGACACCTTTTTTGCCGATCCGTTGGGGACAAAGATCATCCCGTCGCTCACTATCAGTTTTTCCACTGGCACGCCCAGTTTTTCGGAGGCCAGCTGGAGAAGAACGGCTCTTGCCTCTGCAGCCGCCCGGCGCAGGGGAGGGCCAAAATACTTGGTGCTTCTCGACCCAAAGGTACCGCTGTCGTAAGGACAAAGGAGGGTATCACCCATCACCATATCGACTCTATCCAACCGAACATCGAGCTCTTCTGCCAGCATTTGAGCCAGAGACGTGTGGATTCCCTGTCCCATTTCGATTTTGCCGGTGAAACAGGACACCCGGCCATCTTCTCCTATCCGGAGATAGGCGTTAAAATCTTCTGGATATCCTCGCCTTCTTCGGTATTGAGCGCCTAATGAATCTCCCGGGGTGAAAAAAACAACGATTTCTCCGCCCATAAGCTTGAGGAATTCGCGGCGGTCGAGAGTAAAATTGCAATCGCCTTCTTTCATGACCAATCTCCTCTTATTGTCCGGGCTGCAGTTTGGATGGCCCGGATGATCCGGTTGTATGTGTCGCACCGGTACAGATTTCCCTCCATGGCCTCAACGAATCCTTTGTCGAGGCTTGAGAATTTTTCAATAATAGGGAGCAGGCCTTCAAAATCATTCCCGATGTGCGATATCTATTTGAGATTTGCCACTCCTTTTTCGGCAAAGAATTTGCCCAGTTTAAGGTCGGTACCCTTGATGTGATTGATAAGCCAGTTGAGCAGAAAAACGTTGATCGATGTGGCCAGAGCCTTTGTCGGCCCTTCTTCTTTAAAATCTTCCAAAATGTGGTTCAGGGTGATTTTAAAATGTCCGTGCTGATTTTTTTGATCCTCCAGACCAGGATAGTTGTGCTCTGCCATGTGTTTTTCTTCAGTGGAGAAATGGAAATCTGTGTAGTCGATCATGAAGTCCAACGTCTTCATGATCTTATTGTATTCACGACCTTCATCTAGAGCGTCAGACAGATCCCTTAACTTCTGGATGAGCATTTTATGCTGTTCGTCGATCAACCTCACGCCCACAGACAAGCTGTCATCCCATTCGATCTTGTTCATGGTGTTTTCCTCCTATTTCTGGCTGATTTTTACATGATGAGTTGCAGAGACAAATGTAGCATACAGGATTTTTGCGGTCAATTGAAATTGTACAGGAATTTGTCCTTTTACCCGGTTTTTGCTATTATCTAAACTTTGAAATAATAAATGAGAACGGACATGTTGGCAACGAAACGATTTCAAGCGGAAGGAGAAATCCCATGCTGACAAAATTGGCCCGAGTTTTATTCTGCTTATTGATTCTGTTTGGCACAATGATTGAACTGGAAGGGCAGGATACAAAAGAAGGTGTGAACTGGCCGAGTTTCCGTGGGCCATATGCCGGCGGAACCGCTGCTAATTATGCGACTCCGATATCCTGGGATGTTGATACCTCTAAAAATATCATATGGAAAAGAAAAATTCCCGGGCTGGCTCATTCCAGTCCTGTTATTTGGGGAGATCGGATAATTGTCACGACGGCTGTTGGTAAGACCGAACCGGAGCTTAAAGTGGGGCTCTATGGCAACATCAAATCCGCCGATGATGACTCCGTCCACAAGTGGAAGGTGCTCTGCCTGGATAAAAAAACTGGGAAAATACTCTGGGAAAAAACAGCACACACGGGCGTTCCCAAAGTCAAACGCCACCCTAAAGCCTCACACGCCAATTCCACCCCTGCGACAGATGGCAGGCATGTTGTCGCTTTTTTTGGTTCCGAAGGCCTGTACTGCTATGATATGGACGGCGGCCTGCTCTGGGAAAAAGACTTCGGTCTTCTTGATTCTGCTTTTTTTATGGTCCCATCGGCCCAGTGGGGATTTGCCAGCTCTCCGCTCATCCATCAGGGGGCTGTTATCGTTCAATGTGATGCTCTCAACACGGCATTTCTTGCCGCTCTGGATGTCAAAACGGGGAAAGAAATATGGCGGACATCCCGGGAGGACGTTCCAACGTGGAGCACTCCCACTCTTTATTTGGGGAAAGAGAAAATACAAATCATCGTCAATGGATTCAAACATATTGGAGGCTATGATTTTAAAACGGGCAGGGAATTATGGAAAATTACCGGAGGTGGCGACATCCCCATCCCCACTCCAGTTGTTGCCCATGGTTTGGTGTTTATTAACAGTGCCCATGGACGGTTGTCTCCAATTTATGCCATAAAACCGGAGTCAAAAGGAGATATCTCTTTGACAGAAGATGAAACCTCAAATGAGTCCATCGTCTGGAGTGTCAGGCGGGGGGGGTCTTACATCCTGACACCTCTCGTTTACGGAGATTTTCTGTACAATCTGCAGTGGAATGGATCTCTGGACTGTTATCGGGCAAAAACAGGCGAGCTGATCTACAAAGCACAGCTTGGAAAGATGACCGGGTTTTCGGCTTCAGGGGTTGCTGCAGATGGAAAATTGTATTTTTGCAGCGAAGAGGGGGATGTATCCGTTGTCAAATCCGGACCAGAATTTGAAATTTTAGCAACAAATTCTATGAAAGATGAATGCATGGCCACACCGGCGATATCGGAAGGAACTTTGTATTTTCGAACGCACCATTATCTAATGGCTGTTTCTGACAAATAGATTTTTCTGGCACCATATCTGAAGATTTATTGACGGATGCCCAGCGATGGTGTAACATAATACTAATTCCATAGGATTAGTATTATATTAAGACATGGTTATCAGCCGACTGTAAAAAACACCAGAAGTGTCCTAGAATATGTATTCATGGAATAAAATAAATGAGGTGTGGAGTGAAAAAAACATTTGCAGTGATCTTGTTGTTGTTTTTTGATCTAGCCTATTCTGTTGCCCTTGGTCAAGTCAACTCCCAGTGGCGGGGACCCCATCGTGATGGCGTTTATCCAAACGAGAGTCTCCTGAAGTCATGGCCGAAAGAAGGACCGAAGCTGATTTGGTTTGTGGAGGGACTGGGCAAGGGCTATTCTTCCCCGGCCGTGACCGGAGATCGTGTTTATCTGACCGGGATGACCAGCGGCGAAGGGTTTTTATTTGCCTTCGATAAAGACGGGGAGACAGTCTGGAAAATCTCCTACGGTTCTGAGTGGAATGGAAGCAGGCCTGGCGCCCGGACAACCCCGACTGTAATCTCGGATAGAATCTATCTGATGAGCGCAACAGGGAATGTCCTCTGCTTCAGCACGGCCGGAAAAAGGGTATGGGCAGTTGATCTGACGGCCAGATTTGGAGCCAGAAATTTGCAGTGGGGAATGACAGAATCCCTGCTTGTGGATGGGGATCGTGTTTTTTGCACTCCGGGCGGACCAAGTGTCATGATCGCCGCATTAGACCGGTATTCCGGCAAGACGATCTGGAAAACCAAGGGAAATGGAGAAACGTCCGGATACTGCTCTCCTTGTCTTGTTGAACACGGCGAAAGACGCCTTATTTTAACCATGACTGCAAAGTCTGTCGTTGGTGTCGATGCGGATACCGGAGAATACATGTGGCACCAATCCCATGTCACGGATTATGACGTCAATGCAAACACACCGCTTTATCAAGGCGGATACATTTATACGGTGAGCGGTTATGGGACCGGCAGCCAGAAGTTCGCACTTTCTGAGGATGGGACACGTGTCAAACGGCTCTGGTCGCAAGCTGGCCTCGACAGTCAGATAGGTGCTGTGGTTTTGATCGATGGCTATCTTTACGGCTCGGGTCATAACAGCCGGGGATGGCACTGCCTGGACTGGGATACAGGAAAAATCCAGTATACAGCAAGGAAAATCGGGAACAAGGGGGCAATCATCTTTTCGGATGGAATGTTGTATTGCTACAGCGAAAGCGGAGATATGGCTCTGATAAAGCCCAATCCTCAGGAGTTCGAAGTGGTGAGTTCTTTTCGGATAAACAAGGGCACCGGTGAGCACTGGGCCCATCCTGTTATCAAAGACGGCCGTCTTTATGTCCGCCATGGCGATGCTCTGATGGTTTATCAAATCGGGAATGAATGAAAAGGCAATAAACTTCGTCGCTCTTATCGGGACTGCCTTTCTCGGATTGGGTTTTCTGACCTGGTGGCTCCTGTATAATCCGGTCAAAGATATTGTGGAAAATGTTCCAGGGATGGACAACCGGCCTCCGGGTTTTGTGAGCAAGGGTGATGCGGTAGAAATCGGAGCCTATTTCAAAAGTTTTGACGGGGTCCCATCCGCAATACAAGGCAGCTGGCCGAGATTCCGGGGGTCCGCTTTTGACAATATCAGCAGAGATAACATCCGGCTTATCGACGGCTGGGACAATGCGGGCCCCAAGATTCTCTGGTCCGTCGATTTGGGGGAGGGTCATGCGGGTCCTGTTGTTTCCAACGGGCGGGTCTATCTCATGGATTATGATGAAGAACAAAGAGCAGATGTTTTGCGATGTTTTTCTTTGGATGATGGAGCAGAGATCTGGCGCCGGGGTTATGAACTTTTTGTGAAACGAAATCACGGGATGTCGCGGACAGTTCCCGCGGTGACGGATCAATATGTTGTGACAATCGGGCCAAAATGCCATGTCATGTGCGTGGACGCGGTTTCAGGTGATTTTCTATGGGGGATCGACCTGGGAAGAGAATACGGAACCGAAGTGCCCTTGTGGTACACGGGGCAGTGCCCCCTGATAGATGACTCTCTGGCTGTTTTTGCGGTTGGGGGGAGTTCTTTGATCATCGCTGTCGATTGTGCAACCGGTGAGCTGGTTTGGAAGACTTCCAATCCCCACAACTGGAAAATGTCTCATTCTTCTGTCATGCCTTTTTTGATTCAAGGGACAAAGATGTATGTGTACTGTGCTATCGGGGGGATTGTCGGCGTTGGGGCAGAAGGGGAAGAGGCGGGCCAGGTTTTATTCGAATCCAAATTGTGGGACCACAATGTCATTGCCCCGTCCCCTGTTTATTTGGGAAATGGAAAAATTTTTCTCACAGCAGGGTATGGAGCGGGAAGCTTGCTTATCAGAATAAGCGGTGAAGATGGTGTTTTTTCGGTCGAATCCCTTCAGATGCTAAAACCAGAGGAAGGAATAGCGTCAGAACAGCAAACACCGATTTTTTATTCGGGGCATCTTTTCTGTATATTGCCCAAAGATTCCGGTCCTCTTCGCAATCAGTTCGTCTGCAGTCATCCGGATGACCTGAGTCAATTTATCTGGTCCAGTGGAAAAACAAACCGATTCGGTCTGGGTCCATACATTGTGGCAGACGACAAATTTTTCATACTGAGTGATGACGGTGTTTTGACCATAATAAAAGCCAGTGTGGAGGAATATGCTCAACTTGCCCAGGCTAAAATACTGGACGGTGTTGATGCATGGGGCCCGCTGGCTTTGGTCAGCGGCAGGCTGCTCGCGCGGGATTCGCGCCGAATGGTCTGTGTTGACCTGAGAGCCAATCCCTGACATGGAGGCTGTACAATGCGTTTTTTTAATTTAAAAAAGGAAACAATATTGACCGGCACGATTTTAGTTCTCTCGCTGGCCGGCATCCTCTATTTCGGCTTCATGGCCATCCGGGATAGTGGAAGGAATAATCAAGAGAATCCCTACGAATATGACTTGAAAGAATTTGAGACGAGCGGAGCTGATTTGGTCCATTATTCTGAAGTGGGCCGGATTAAAGTCGAGTTGCCCGAGGTTTATGGTTTATCCATCGGACCGGATGATGCGATTTATGTCTCCGGAAAAAACATCGTGCTTGTTTTCAACAGGGACGGAACAAACCGCTCGTCCATCCCAACCCAATGGATTGTCCGCTGTCTGGCTGTCGATCGGAATCACGATCTGTACCTTGGGCTGGAAGACCATGTGGAAGTTTATGGCCGGCGAGGGAAAAAAAAAGCCAGTTGGGCTTCATTGGGGGAGAAGGCCATCATCACTTCGATTGCGCTCTCAAAGAAGAATGTTTTCATTGCTGACGCGGGGAATCAGATTGTGTGGAAGTTCAATAAGTCTGGAACCCGCTCAAAAAGGATCGGTGAGAAAAACGAGTCCAGAGATATCCCTGGATTTATCATTCCCAGTCCTTTTTTCGATGTGGCGGTCGATTCGGATGGTTTCCTCTGGGTTGCCAACACTGGGCGGCATTCCCTCGAGAATTATACGTTGGAAGGAGATTTCCGAACCTCTTGGGGTGAGTTTGGGATGGATATCCAAGGATTCTGTGGATGCTGTAACCCATCACATTTTGCCCTGCTGAAGGATGGTTCCTTTGTGACCAGCGAAAAGGGTCTTCCCAGGGTCAAAATCTACAATCGGATCGGAAATCTCGTATCTGTTGTGGCCTCGACAGAGCAGTTTATCGAGGGCACGGTCGGCCTGGATTTGGCCGTGGATTCTGCACAGAAAATTTATGTTCTGGATCCGCAGCAAAACTTTGTGCGGATTTTCGCAAAGAAAAAATTATGAGCCGGGAGGGTTTATGATGCAAGAAAAACACGAAACGAAAAAAAGACGTGAGTTTTTGAAGGATGGATTGCGTGTCCTCATGCTTGGCGGTTTTGCGGCCGTAGGCCTGTCCCTGGGCAGGAAAAGGCGCTCTTTACCCAGGGATGGATCGTCCTGTTTGATTGATTTGCCGTGCAGAAGTTGTTCGGAGCTTCCTCTGTGCCCACTGCCCAGAGCAGTCGGTACGAAGCAGAAGTCCCGTGATTCCCGATACCATATTAAAATAAATAAAGAGGTATGAAATGAGGGATAAAATGAAAGCAGACCTGGTAAAACGGAGAGATTTCATCCGCAAGAGCTTTCACACCGTTATGGGTCTGACGATAGGAGGAGTGGCAGGAATTTTATTCAGCAAATCTTCTCCCGAAGAGATGGTGTGGCAGTTGGATCCCAACATCTGTATCCAGTGCGAAAAATGTGCGGTCCATTGTGTGCTGTCTCAATCTGCTGTGAAGTGCGTTCATTCCTATTCGATGTGCGGGTATTGTGATCTGTGCAGCGGTTACCTGCAGCCTGGAACGAAATACCGCGATACCGGAGCTGAAAGCCAGCTTTGTCCATCCGGTGCGATAAAGCGAACATTCATAGAAGATCCTTATTTTCAATACATAATAGATGAGAAATTGTGCTTCGGGTGCGGAAAATGTGTAAAAGGCTGCAATTCGTTCGGCAACGGGTCTTTGTACCTGCAGGTGCGGCATGACCGCTGTCTGAACTGCAATCTGTGCTCGATTGCAAGAAGGTGCCCTTCTCGAGCTTGGAAGCGTGTGCCTGCCAGCCAACCTTATATCATACGGGGAGATGAAAACAAAAGATTTCTAAAAGGGTAATGTGGTGAAAAAAATAAAATTTTTTTTCGTTGCCGTATTGATTCTCTGCCCTCTAATCGTTTTATCCCAGATTCAGGAGCGTTTTCCCAAGCCCGATTTTCAATCGGATTATATACGGCCCGATTTGCTCACCCCTCCCCCCAGAGCGGTCGCTTTGGAATACATGGATATATTCGTCCTCGTTGCGGCCCTTTTTCTGGCAACATATTTTGCCCACAAACAGCGGTCCCGCCAAAACCTATTTCTCGTGATGGTGTTTTCTCTTGCCTACTTCGGGTTTTACCGGAAGGGGTGCGTGTGTTCGGTCGGTGCCGTACAGAATGTCAGCTTTGCGCTGTTCAATCCTGCCTATATCATTCCGGTATCCGTCATCGTTTTTTTTGTTTTGCCCCTGGTTTTGGCCCTGTTTTACGGACGCACATTCTGTGCTGCCGTTTGTCCTCTCGGAGCCATCCAGGATGCCGTAGTTCTGAAACCTGTCCATGTGCCCGAATGGCTGGCCAGCTTTTTGGGTGTTTTTCCTTATGTTTATTTGGGGCTTGCAGTTTTGCTTGCTATAAACGGGGCAGGATTTATAATCTGCCAATACGATCCGTTCATCGGCTTTTTCCGATTCGGAGCGGATTTCAATATGCTTATTGTTGGCCTCTCCATTCTTCTGCTGGGAACGGTTGTGGCTCGCCCATACTGCCGGTTTCTTTGCCCATATGGTGTGCTTTTGAACTGGATGTCCCGTCTTTCCAGGCGGCATGTCAGGATTTCGCCGGGTGAATGCAACAATTGCCGGCTGTGTGAGGAGTCCTGTCCGTTCGGGGCCATAAAAAAAGCGGATAACACAGCACCCAAACAAGACAAAAAAAATGACGTCAAAAGAATGGCTTTCTTGATTGTCTTCCTTCCTGCTGTTGTTATCGCCAGTGGCTGGATCGGCTCGCGGCTGGACATTCCGCTCTCCCGCCTGCACCCGACAGTTTCTTTGGCCGAAGAGGTACTTTTGGAAAATTCAGGAAAAAGGACAGAAATGACAGACGCAACGAAAGCCTTCCGGGCTTCGGGAAAGCCATCAGAAGAATTATTTGCTGAAGCAACATCGGTGCGACTTTTATTCCGCAGGGGCGGGTGGATTTTTGGCGGTTTCATCGGTCTGATCCTCTGTTTGAAGCTCATCAGTTTTTTTATACGGACAAAACAGTTGGAGTACGACGTGGATAAAGGGATGTGTCTCAGCTGTGGACGCTGTTTTGCCTACTGCCCATATGAGCAGGTCCGGTTAGGCCTGATGACACCGGAAGAATTGAATGAGTTGGATAGGCGTGAGACCAAAATCAAGCAGTTTAGGGCCTGACGGTATGGAAAAAGAACCGAAAGAAAGACAAAAAATGGATAGGACAGCACTCTGGTGCAGCATAACAAAAAAAATCGCTGTTGTTGCTGCGGTGTTGGCTGGGATTCTAAGTGTCTTGATGATTGCCAATTACATCCAGACAAAGTCAGTTGATCCGCTCAACAGCCAGGCTATTTCTCAATTGATGACAAGGCTCCAAGAAAATCCAGAGGATACGGCTTTAAAGGAACAGATCCGGGCCCTTGATCTGCTGGCCAGAAAGGCCTATTTCACCCATCAATGGCAGGTCCGGACAGGAAGCTATCTCCTGTTCACGTTTGTCCTCATTCTTCTTCTAGCCCTGAAATACTTGAGTTCTCTCGAATCCCGGCTGCCCGATTTGAGCAAAAGACCTGAGCCGGATAAAACATGGGAGAGCAAACTTTTGTCCCGGAAATATCTCCTTTACGGCGGGTTGGGATTGATATTGTTGGCTTTTGCTTTTGGGATTCTTTCTCAGACGGAATTCAAAAAAATCGGTCGTGTTCGGGCAGAAAAAAACCAGGGGACCTCGGACTTTCCCGGAATAGAAGAAATTCGAGATAACTGGCCTGGTTTTCGCGGTCCTGAAGGAATCGGATGGGCTTATCACACGGACGTGCCCACAGAATGGGATGGCCCTTCCGGCAAAAACATACTTTGGAAGATTCCAATTCCCTATCCTGGTAAAAATTCTCCCATCGTATGGGGAAAAAGAATTTTTCTTTCTGGTGCAGACAGAAGGATCCAGATTGTGTATTGTATCGATGCCGATTCGGGAGATATTCTCTGGCAGACGGAGCTGAACGACATCCCTGGTTCTCCTGCAAGGAGGCCCCAGGTCACTGAGGATACCGGTTATGCCGCTCCCACGATGACCACCGATGGAGAGCGTGTTTTTGCCCTGTTTGCGACAGGCGATGTGGCCTGCCTCGATTTTGAGGGAAATCGCATCTGGGCCAAAAACTTGGGGGTGCCCGAAAATCATTACGGGCATGCCTCCTCATTGATCACACATCAAGATCTGCTGCTTGTGCAATTCGACCAGAACACAGGAGGGCGTTTACTGGCATTGAAAACTCAGTCCGGAAATTTGGCGTACGACCAGCCGCGGGATGTGGAGATTTCCTGGGCCTCGCCGATATTGGTGAATACGGGGAGACGGACAGAACTCATCCTCAATTCCAATCCGTTCGTGATGTCTCATGACCCTCAAACCGGGGAAGAGTTATGGCGTGTGAGATGCATGCTCGGGGAAATTGCCCCGTCTCCTGCTTATGCGGACGGCATGGTCTTTGTGGTTAACGACTATGCCCGCCTGGCGGCCATCAAGCTGGGGGAAACACCAGAATTGGTTTGGGAATACCTCGATGATCTCTCGGAAGTCTCCAGTCCTTTGGCCACCAAAAATTTTGTGATCATGGCCGCCAGCTACGGCACGGTGACATGTTTTGACCGAAAAACCGGGGAGAGGTTTTGGATCGAAGAGTTTAGCGAAGGATTTTATTCCTCTCCCATCCTGGTCGGAGATTTTGTTTATCTGATGGATATGTCAGGCGTCATGATGGTTTTTAAAGCGGATAAGCAATTCCAACGTGTGAGTCGGAATGAGCTGGGGGAAATGGCCATGAGCATACCTGCTTTCATGCACGATCGGATCTATATCCGGGGTGTGAAAAATTTGTTCTGCATAGGAAATTAAAAAGGCCATGAAACAGGAAACGGACTGCATTCTGGCATTTGTGGATAAGATAGTCGGCAAAATCGGCACACATGCCGGCGATGTTATCCCGATTCTCCATGCCGTCCAAAAGGAATTCAACTATCTTCCCGGATCTGCACTCCGGAGGGTTTGTGAAATCACGGATATAACGCCTGCCGCTATAACGGGCGTTTCGACTTTTTACTCCCAGTTCCGCCACAGCCCGATCGGAAAACACCTCATCCGTGTCTGTACCGGTACAGCCTGTCATGTCAAGGGATCTGAGCTTGTGTATGATTCCTTCTGCCGAGAACTGAATATTCCGGATGGCCTGGACACGGATCCGGAACTGCTGTTCACCGTGCAAAAAATTGCCTGCCTTGGCTGCTGCACCATAGCACCGGTCGTCCAGATTGACGACGTGACTTACGGGCATGTGAAAACGGATGGCGTTTCGCAGATTGTCCAGGATTTTCTCCGGCACAAAAGCCGTCAAGCAGCGAGAATCCAGGATCGAAAAATTCCTCATTTAGACGCAGGCGAGATCAAAATCGGGTTGGGATCCTGCTGTGTGGCCAGCGGAAGCAGCCGTGTGCAGCAGGCCCTGGAAGAGTCTTTGGCAGAAACCGGAATCAAAACTCAGGTGAAAAGAGTCGGATGTGTGGGAATGTGCCACCGAACGCCTCTTTTGGAGGTGAGTGTTCCGGATAGAGAACCCGTTCTTTATGACAGTGTCCGTCCGGAAGATGTAAGGCGCATCATACTCAGGCACTACAAACCCATAACCCTGCGCCAGCGGATTAAAAACGCTGCCTATAATTTTTTTGAAAATATTCTCGAGAATCCGCAGACCAACGGATTTTCGCGCCACCCCCTGCATGTGCGGGATCCGAACATTCAGGCCTTTCTGGGAAGACAGAAACACATCGCCACCGAACATGCCGGTCAAATCGATCCCCTTGATTTGACAGAATACCGGTCAAAGGAGGGCTTTGAAGCCTTAGCCCGCTGCCTTACGGAACTCTCTCCGGGAGTTGTGATCGATGTCATCAAAGCCAGCGGACTGCGGGGGAGGGGTGGAGCAGGATATCCTTCGGGGCAGAAATGGGAAGCCGTCCATCGAACTCAAGATGACACAAAGTATATTATCTGCAACGGAGACGAAGGAGACCCTGGAGCATTCATGGACCGGATGATTCTGGAATCCTATCCTTTTCGTGTTATCGAAGGGATGATCATTGCCGCTTACACGCTCGGCTCCCATGAGGGATATTTCTACATACGAGCGGAATACCCGCTTGCTGTCCACCGGGTGAGGGATGCGATCAGGCAGTGTGAGGAAGCAGGACTTTTAGGGAAAAATATTCTCGGGAAAGGATATTCTTTAAACCTGAACATTCTGGAGGGAGCCGGCGCATTTGTCTGTGGGGAAGAAACAGCGCTGATCGCTTCCCTGGAAGGGAAACGGGGAAATCCCAGTTATCGGCCGCCCTATCCTGCCCAAAAGGGGCTGTGGGGCCATTCGACTCTGGTCAGCAATTGTGAAACGTTTGCCACGGTGCCCTGGATTCTACGGAACGGGGCAGAAGCCTTTACGCAATTTGGGACAGAAAAGTGCCCTGGAACCAAAGTTTTTTCTTTGGCCGGAAAAATTGCCCGCGGCGGGCTGATTGAAGTTCCGATGGGGATCACGATTCAAGAAATTGTCAGGGACATCGGGGGCGGGATCGAAAACGGGAGGCCGTTCAAGGCCGTCCAGATAGGCGGTCCTTCCGGCGGTTGTATCCCGGCCAGACTGGCCCATACCCGAGTGGATTATGAAGATCTCACCAAGGTGGGCACAATGATGGGCTCAGGCGGTTTATTGGTGATGGATGATTCAGACTGTATGGTGGACATCGCCCGGTATTTTTTATCTTTTACGCAGAACCAGTCGTGCGGGAAATGCACATTCTGCCGCATAGGCACACGGCACATGCTTCGTATTCTCGAACGTCTGTGTGCCGGTGAGGGAAAAGAGGAAGATCTGGCGAAGCTTGAAGAAATAGCCGAGAAAACAAAACAGGGCAGTTTGTGCGGACTCGGGAAGACAGCCCCAAATCCTGTTCTTACCACGCTGAAATATTTCAGGGACGAATACGTAGCCCATTTGACTGGAACCTGTCCTGCCAAACGCTGCAAAGCCCTGATCACTTACACGATTGATAAAACATGCATCGGCTGCACGGTCTGTGCCCAGAAATGTCCCGCAGGGGCGATTGCGATTGTTCCCTATCAAAGGCACATGATCGATCAATCCAGGTGTACAAAATGCGGAACCTGCATGCAGGTCTGCCCGACAGAATCGGTGAATCTAAGATGAAGACTGTTCATATCACCATCAACAATCAGGATATCGTCATTCCGGGCGACCAATCGATATTGGAGGCGGCCAAAAAGTTGGATATTCCGATTCCGACGCTGTGTTATTTAAATGGATATGAGCGGACAACGTCCTGCATGATTTGTGTCGTTCATGAGGCCAACTCCGATCGCCTGCTCCCGGCATGTTCGGCCACTGTATCTGAAGGCATGCAGATCGCGACCGAAAATGAAAGAGTCCGGGAAGCCCGGAAAGATGCCCTGGATTTTTTGTTGAGCGAGCATGCCGGAGATTGTGAGGCCCCCTGCCGTCGGGCCTGCCCCGCCCATATGAACATCCCGCTCATGATCCGCCAGATTGGAGAAGGCCGGTTGGAGGATGCAATCCATACCATAAAAAAGCATATCGCCCTTCCTGCAGTTCTGGGCCGCATCTGTCCGGCTCCGTGTGAAAAGGGATGCCATCGCAGGTTTTATGACGACCCGGTTTCAATCTGTTTGTTAAAAAGATATGCAGCCGATGTTGATCTGTCGAAAAAATCTCCTTATCGCCCGGTCCAAAAAAAAGATTCCGGGAAAAAAGTTGCCGTAATCGGTACAGGACCGACAGGCTTATCTGCGGCCTACTATCTTCTGCAAAACGGTCATGCCTGCGATATTTATGACAAAAACCCGGAGCCGGGCGGCATGCTCAGATATGGAGTTGCTGATGAGGAGCTTCCCAAATCCGTCCTCGATCTGGAGATTGAACGGATCGCCGAATTGGGAGCCACGTTTCTGATGGAGCGTTCGTTTAGCAAGGATTTTGGATGGGATGATTTACATAAAGCCTATGATGCTGTCATCCTGGCCGTCGGAAAAATAAATCCTCCCATGTTTGAGGAATCGGGAATGACCCTTACCCCCCGCGGCATCTTAATCGACAGAAAAACGTATCAAACGGCTTTGCCGGGATTTTTTGCCGGAGGGAATGCTGTATCGGAATCGCGCATGGCCATCCGCGCAGCAGCCCATGGCAGAAGTATGGCTTTAGCGGTGAGCCAATTCTTAGCCCATAAAAAAGTGACAGGGATTCTCCGGCGGTTCCAATCGATGCTTGGGAAAACTCGGGATGATGAAGTTCGTGAATTCTTGAAGGAAGCGCAAGAAGAGGAGAGGATCATTCCGGCCGGATTTAAAAAGGGATATGCGGACAGAGAGGCCGTCAGAGAATCCACCCGGTGTTTCGGATGTGACTGCCGGAAAGCCGATTTCTGCAAACTGCGCCTGTATTCGGAAAAATACCATGCCGACCAGCGCCGTTTCACGCATTCGGAAAGAAAAAAGTTACAAAAAAACATTCAACATGACCTGGTCGTTTACGAACCAGGAAAGTGCATCAAGTGCGGATTGTGCGTCCGAATCACCAAAAAATCTGGCGAAAAATTCGGATTGACGTTTGTCGCCCGAGGGTTCGATATTCGTGTTGCAACCCCTTTTGATGTCCCGCTTGGCCAGGGTTTAGAAAAGGTGGCTGGAGAATGTGTCCTGTCCTGTCCCACTGGGGCACTCTCCTGGAAAGACAGGGGAAAAACTGAAGGTGTCAGCCCCAACGGATAAGGCGATGCAAAAATTGCGATTTATTTCACTGTTCTTAATCATTTCCCTTATTCTTTTCTCCTGCACAAAGAAAGAGGGTGAAAAAAACAGTCCGGATGTCGATCAGGTGAATTGGCCCATTTTTCGCGGGGATCCAACGCTGTCAGGGACAGCGGAAAATGAACTTCCGGATGATCCCGTGTTATTGTGGTCCTTCATGACTGAGTCCTGGATAATCGGGTCGCCGGTTTTAGGAATGGGATGTGTTTTTATAGGTTCGTCGGATGGAAAGGTGTATTCGATAAAATTGTCCGATGGAAAAGAAGTCTGGGAGTTTAATACCGGAGATGATATCGAAGCCTCGCCTCTTCTGCTGAATAAAAATATCTATGTGGGCAATCTGAGTGGAGAATTGTATTGTCTGAGTGCGGATTCGGGAGAAGTTCGATGGAAATACGAATGCGAAAGCTCTATCTATGGCTCGACCAATTGGGTCATGAATCCACAAACTCAGAAACCTTGGATATTGGTTGGAAGTTATGACAACAGGTTGTACTGCTTGGACGCGGGTACTGGCAAGCTGAATTGGTCGTATGAAACTGATAACTATATCAACGGAGCCCCTGCCACGGATGGCGTTCATGTCGTATTCGGCGGATGTGATGAAATGCTTCACATATTGTCTGTTTTGGATGGAAAAAAAATCGGGGAGGTTTGGGCAGGCTCTTACATCCCCGGTTCAGCAGCTCTAGTGGATGGCAAAGCCTATCTCGGCCAGTATGATAACAAATTGATTTGTGTCGACAGGAAACGGAAAACGATAGACTGGGAGTACCAGGACAAGGATAATCCGGATTCATTCTTTTCTTCTCCTGCCGTGGGAAAAGACCGCGTTCTCATCGGATCGCGGAATGATTATTTGCACTGTGTGGACAGAAAAACCGGAAAAAAAATTTGGGTTTTTCGAACTCATGACGATATCGACAGCTCACCTGTCATTGCCGGCGAGAAGGCTGTTGTGGGATCATTGGATGGAAGATTATATATTGTCGATATGGCGACAGGCAAAGAGCTCTGGTCTTACGAGATCGGAGCACCTCTCTTTAGCTGTCCTGCTGTGGATGGGGGATTTATTGTTATCGGTGCGGATGATGGACGGATTTATACCTTTGGAGAAAAAAAATGAAGATTGCCTATGTGACTCCAGGTCATGGTTTGCAGTTCTACTGTCAGAATTGCTTTCGAGATACCGCTTTGCTCAAGTCCTTTTCCGCGCTTGGGCATGAGGTCGTACAAGTCCCCCTGTACCTGCCATCTGGGTTGAAAGCGGGTCCAAATGTTGCTGCCACGCCGGTATTTTATGGCGCTGTCAATATCTATCTCAAAGAAAAACTGTCTCTCTATAGACATGCCCCTGAATGGATGGAGCGTATTTTCGATTCTCCTGTCCTACTGCATCTGGCAGCGAAAAAATCAGGCTCAACGCGCCCCACAGGGCTGGAGGAGATGACGATATCCATGCTGGAAGGAGAAAAAGGGCATCAGGCATCTGAACTGGACCATCTCATCCACTTCCTCAAAAATGAGGTGGCTCCGGACGTTGTTCATCTCTCGAATGCCCTGCTGCTCGGTTTGGCCCGCAGGCTTAAGAGCGACCTGGGGGCGGGTGTGGTTGTTTCCCTCCAGGATGAGAATGAATGGGTGGATTTGATGACCGAAAAATACCAGAATCAGGTCTGGAGTTTGATGGCTGAAAAAGCCGGGGATGTTGACTTCTTTGTGACGACCAGTCAATATTATTCTACAAAATCCCAAAAGCAGATGAATTTGGCTCAGGAGAAGATAAAAGTGATTCATGGTGGGATCGATCTTACAGGATATGAAAAATCGGCCCTTCCTTTCGATCCCCCCGTCATCGGATATATGTGTCGGATGTCAGAATATTTTGGGCTGGGAATCGTGTTTGACGCATTTTTGGAATTGAAAAAAGATAACCGGTTTCGGGATCTGCGTCTGCATATGACAGGCGGTTATACCGGCGATGACAAACCATTTTTGAACAGTCAGATGAAAAGGATATCAGAACATGGATATGCTGATGACGTAATAGTGTTCAAAGATTTCTGTAAAGATAGCCGCGTAAAGTTCCTCAAATCTCTGACTTTGCTTTCGGTCCCGGTTCCCACTGGAGAGGCCTTTGGCGCGTATCAAGTTGAGGCTTTAGCTGCTGGAGTCCCTGTCGTTCAGCCGAATGTGGGGTCTTATCCGGAGTTTAGCGCAATGACCCGCGGGAGCCTCATCTATGAACCGAATACGGGGGATAAACTTGCCTATGCCGTGGCCTCCATCATCTCAGATCCGGATAAACTCAGGAAAATGGGTGATCAGGGGAGGAAGGTCGTAATGGAGAATTTTTCTATAGATCAAATGGCAAAAAATATGGCTAGGATTTATAATGATGTTGCTTGAACTGCAAAATATTGTAAAAAAATTTGAGATCCCGTCCGGCCAAACACACACAACCGTCCTCAATGACATCTCGCTTCTTGTCAACTCGGGTGAATCGGTGGCTGTGGTAGGACCGTCGGGATCAGGGAAAAGCACCCTGTTGAACATCATGGGGGCGCTGGATAAACCGACCTCCGGCAGTGTGATGTTTCTAGGGAAAAATCTGGCGGAATGTAAAGATGCGGAACTTTCCCGAATCCGGAATAGAGAGATCGGTTTTGTGTTCCAACTTCATCATCTGCTGCCCCAGTGCACAGCTTTGGAAAATGTTTTGATCCCCACGATTCCTTTCAGACATAAAAAAGAAAATGACGATGTGAAGAACCGGGCAAAAAAATTGCTGGAGAGAATTGGCCTTGAAAAGCGCATGGATTATTTTCCGGCACAACTGTCCGGGGGAGAGATGCAGCGGGTGGCCGTTGTCAGGGCTCTGATAAACAGGCCGAAGCTAATCCTGGCGGATGAGCCGACAGGCTCGCTCGATCGCGAATCCTCCGAAAATCTTGGCCGTCTCATGGTAGAAATGAACAAAGAAGAGAAGACCACTTTGATTGTGGTCACCCATTCATTTGATTTTGCCAGGCTTATGGAAAGGATTTTAAAACTCCAAGATGGAAAATTGGAAAACTATGTGATCCCATGAATCTTGGAAAATTTTGCATCCGCAGTTTGGCATTTTATCGGAAAACACATGTCTGGGTTGTTCTGGGGACGATGGCAAGCACGGCCGTACTGGTCGGCGCTCTGGTTATCGGCGATTCTGTTCGGCAAAGCCTTGAAAAGATTGTTTTTGACAGGCTTGGGAAAACAGAGTTCGCCCTTTCCTCGGGGGACCGTTTTTTCCGATCCAGAATGGCAGATGATCTTGCGGTATCCCTGAATACGGCTGTTGCGCCTCTCCTGCAGACGAGAGGAATAGCCATCGCCAGCGGCGGAAAGAGCAGGGCCAATAACGTTCAGGTTGTCGGTGTGGATACCCGTTTTGGGCAGATCGGCGGAGCAAAGGACCTCTACGGCCAGATGGCTCCGGGTGAAGCCATCATCAACCGCCCTTTGGCTTTGCGTCTGGGCATTGGGGAAAATGATGAGGTACTCCTGCGCATGAAAAAACTGGATGTCCTGCCAAAAGATGCCCCTCTCTCCTTAGATTCCGATTCTGCGGTAGCGCGGCGTTTTACTGTTAAAAGGGTGGCGTCGGATGGGGAGTTCGGGAGGTTTAATCTCCGAGCTGACCAGCTTGCACCCCTCACCGCTTTTATTTCCCTCCCTTATTTAGCAAAAGAAATGGGCTTTGGGGGAAGGGCCAATGTTCTTCTTGTCTCAAATAGGTCAGAAGCGCCTCTGGATATCCCGGAGTTGCGCGAGGCGCTCAAACAGGCCTGGACTCTAGCCGATGGCGGCTTCGAACTGACCGATATTCCAGACAGGAATGTTGTCGAGCTCCAATCGGCCAGAATCTTCCTCGATCCTCCTGTTGTCGATGCTTCCATGAAAATTGGCGGTGCGGCCCAGCCCATATTGACCTATTTTGTTAATGAACTACGGCATGGCAGCAGATCTACTCCTTATTCTTTTGTTTCCTCCCCGGGGTCACCCTTAGTTTCATCCCGCATGAAGGATGATGATATCATTATCAATGCTTGGCTTGCCGAAGATTTAGATGCAGGGGTCGGGGATCAGATCCATCTGACCTATTATGTCCTGGATTCAGGGCGGAAATTGCGGGAAAAAAGTTCTGATTTCAGCGTTAAAAATGTTGTGCCTCTGGAAGGCATGTATGCCGACAGAGATTTGCTGCCGAATTTTCCTGGATTATCCGGCGCAGAGAACTGCCGGGACTGGGATCCAGGGATCCCGGTAGATTTGAATAAAATCCGGGACAAAGATGAGGATTATTGGGACGCTTTCAGAGGAACCCCCAAAGCGTTTGTGACTCTGAATGCGGCCCAGAGCATGTGGGCCAACCGATTCGGAAGTTTAACGGCAGTCCGGTTTGCCGGATTGAAGATTGATGATGTTGAGAATGCCATAAAAAATGCTCTGGATCCTGCCAGTCTCGGGTTTGTCTTCCAGGAGGTTAAGAAAGAAGGGCTCAGGGCAAGTTCGCAGTCGGTAAATTTTTCTCAACTTTTCATGGGATTAAGTTTTTTTATTGTCGTTGCCGCCCTGTTGCTGACGGGTCTGCTGTTTGTTTTCAACACAGAAAATCGATCTGAAGAAAACGGATTGTTATTGGCACTGGGGTTCTCCAGAAAAGCGGTGAAATGGATGGTTCTCCGCGAAGGGGCCGTGCTTGTTATGATCGGCAGCATGTTGGGAGGCATTGGAGGAGTCCTGTATAACTTTCTCATCTTGAGTGCGTTAAAAACTGTCTGGCGTGGGGCGGTGGGCACCTCTGCACTCCATATTCATCTCCAAATAACCTCACTGGTTTTGGGCGTGTCGGCAGGTATTGTTGTCGCCTTTTTTAGCATATGGCTGGTGACGCAGAGACACATTCATCAGCCTATCACGGGCCTGCAGAGAGGACTTGCAAAAATCGAAACAATCGGAACAAAAAAGCCCCGAACCAGCCTGCTCGTCGGCATTTCGTGCCTGACCGCAATCTCGATTATCCTGGTCATCGCAGATTTTGGCAGAGGAACCCAGGCTTTTGCTTTTTTCTTTTCGGCTGGTTTTCTGTTTCTTATCGGAGGAATGGCTTTTATAAATGTTGGACTTTATCATCTGGGGAAAAAAACGGAAAAAGTTCGGTTGAACATCTTCAACATCGGCTTCCGAAATACAATGAGAAAACGCACACGGAGCATCACTCTTGTGGGGCTTCTGGCCTGCGGCCTTTTCATTGTGTTTACGGTTGGGGCCAACCGCCTGAATGCCCTTAAAGATGCAGAGAGAAGGGACTCGGGCACAGGAGGATTTGCTCTCTATGGTGAAAGCTCAATTCCGGTCCTGTATGATCTCAACTCCCAAAAAGGAAAAACGTTTTACGGATTGGATGCGAAAGGACTGGAAGATGTGAGTTTTGTCCAATTTCGAATAAAGGAAGGAGACGATGCCAGCTGTTTGAATCTTAATCGTGTCTCCAACCCGCAGCTGATCGGGGCTAACCCAGAGGAACTTTCCAAGAGAAATGCCTTTACGTTCGCCGCTATGACGAAGGATGTCGATCCAAATAATCCCTGGATGGTTTTAGCAAAAAATTTACCCGATGGCACAATCCCGGCTGTGGCCGATTTAACCGTTATCATGTGGGGGCTTGGAAAAGCCGTGGGGGATACGCTGACTTACATGGATGAAAAAGGAGAAGCGTTCGATTGCAAATTGGTTGGGGGATTGGCCAATTCCATTTTTCAGGGGAACCTCATCATCTCTGAAAAAACACTCATTCATAAGTACCCCTCCTCGGGGGGATATGGACTCTTTCTCGTTGATGCTCCTCCAGAGAGGGCGGCAGATGTTTCCAAAAGTCTAACCTGGGCCCTGCTAGACCAGGGCCCGGACTTGATGCCGGCATCCACCCGTCTGGCCGAGTTCAACACGGTACAAAACACTTATCTATCCATTTTTCTGATTCTGGGAAGCCTTGGGTTGATTCTGGGAAGCGTGGGTTTGGGAATCGTCACCTGGCGCAATATCCATGAACGAAGAGGAGAATTGGCACTGCTCCAGGCCCTGGGCTACAGCAAAAAAACCGTTCAGACCATTCTCCTTTCCGAGCATGTGGCCCTTCTGATGGCCGGTATCATTTTAGGAATTCTTGCCGCCCTGCTGGCAACCCTTCCCTCTGTATTGACTCCGGGTCAGGAAATCCCTTATCCTACAATTCTTGTGATTTTAATTGCTGTCAGCCTGAATGGAGGAATTTGGACGTATCTGGCTTCTGTGTGGGCAACACGGGGCGATCTCATCCAGGCCATAAGAAATGAGTAAGTCAGAAAAAAATAGCTCAGGGAGATTGAATTCCTATCAAATAGGAGAATAATCATGAAGGGAAAGATCATCGTCTTCGCCTTGGTGCTGACCGTTATATCTATGGCCAATGTCATGCAGGCACAGGAGAACTGGCCTCACTGGCGTGGACCCCATCACAACGGGATCAGTGATGCCAAAAACCTGCCGATGACATGGAGCCAAACAGAAAATATCGTCTGGAAAACAGCATTGCCTTCCTGGAGTGCCGCAACCCCTATTATTTGGGGAGGCCGGATTTTCATCACTTCTCCTTCCAAAGCCGAATCCAAACCAGAACCGGAGAAAAAACAGCAACCTGAGCAGAACCAAACCAGAAGAAGAAGGCGGAGAGCGGCACGTAATCCCGGAGGTCCGGAACTGCTGTTGTTGTGTGTTTCCAAAAAAGACGGCAGGATTCTCTGGAAGCGCACGCTAGACGATAAAAACCAGATACACAACAAACAAAACGATGCCACTCCTTCTCCTGTGACGGATGGAAAACATGTCTGGGCGGTTACAGGAACAGGCAAAGTCGCCGCTTTTGATATGGATGGCAAACTGATCTGGAAAAAAGATCTTCAGCAGGACTATGGTCCGTTCGGCCATAACTGGGGATACGGTTCTTCCCCTCTCCTTCATAATGGCCGATTGATCATCGAAGTCCTGCATGGCATGAGAACAGATGATCCCTCCTATATTGTCTCCCTGAATGCGGAGACAGGCAAAGTCCAATGGCGTCAGGAACGGCCGACAGATGCCGTAAGAGAATCACCCGATGCTTATACAACGCCTGTCATTCTCGAATACAAAAATCAGACCCAGATCGTCATTTCCGGAGGAGACTATATCACGGGACATGACATCAAAACCGGTAAAGAAATATGGCGGGCAGGCGGGTTGAATCCCCTGAAGCGTCCGAATTATCGGATTGTTCCCACTCCGATCGTCGTGGATGGTTTGATCTATGCGCCAAGCCGGAAAAAACCCCTTCTGGCACTGAAAGTCGGGGGAGCAGGGGATATTACTGAAAGCCATCTCGTTTGGAAGTATGAGGGATCGGCAGCCCCTGATGTTCCTTCGCCGGTTTGCGATGGGACGCGTTTTTACATGGTTGACGATCGTGGATTGGTGACTTGTCTGGATGCCAAGACCGGAGCCCTGATCTGGGGACCGGAAACGACAACCGAAGGTATCGTGAGTGCCTCCCCGATTCTGGCCGGCGGCAGACTCTACATCATAAATGAGAATGGGGTAACGTCGATCGCTTCAGTTGGAGCGGAATTCAAGCTGCTCGGAACGAATGAATTGGATGGCACATACACTCTCGCTTCACCTGCAGTTTCTGGATCACAACTTTTTATCCGGACGTCCTCTCACCTGTACTGCATTGAACAGGAGAAAAAATAAGATGATTAAAAAAACAGCTGTGTTGATGGGATTCTTTTTCATCTCGACGAGCCTTTTTTATGCGGCTGAAAATGCTTCAAAGGCTGAAAAGTACTGGCCCCAATGGCGAGGGCCTTTCATGACAGGCGTCTCGCCCGAAGGAAATCCAGCCGTTGAATGGAGTGAAACAAAAAACGTAAAGTGGAAAATTGCCATTCCTGGAAAGGGGCATGCCACTCCTATCATATGGGAAGATCAAATTATTTTATTGACAGCGGTTGAAAGCGATAAAGAAGGCAGCGCCCCGGCAAATAATCAGGGGCAGCAGCGCGGTCGTGGCATGCCTGTAAAGCGAACGACAAAAATTCACAAGTTTGTTGTTTTGGCTGTTGACCGGAAGGATGGGAAAATACTCTGGCAGAAAACAGTCCAAGAAGAAATGCCTCAAGAAGGAAGACATGAATTCGGCAGCTGGGCTTCTCATTCCCCTGTGACTGACGGTCACCATATCTATGCCTACTTTGGATCCCGCGGTCTCTATTGCCTGGATATGCAGGGCAATCTCAAGTGGGAGAGGGATTTTGGCCAAATGTCCAAAAGAATGAATTTTGGGGAAGGGAGCTCTCCGGCACTTTATGGAGAAAAAGTCATCATCAACTGGGATCACGAAGGGCAGTCGTTCATTATCGCACTGGATAAAAAAACAGGTGAGGATGTATGGAAGGTCGATCGAGATGAAACCACTTCATGGGCCACACCTTATGTCGTCGAAGTCAGCGGGAAACCTCAGGTTATCACAAGCGCCACCAAACTCATCCGCAGCTATGACGTTGATACCGGTGAATTGATCTGGGAATGTGGCGGGATGACTCAGAATGCCATTCCCACGCCGTTTGCCGCTGACGGCCTCCTTTATGTCATGAGCGGCTTCCGGGGAAATGCCCTGCTGGCAATCCGGCTGGCTCAAGCAAAGGGTAACATCAGCGATACCGATGCCATTGTTTGGAGATACGACAGGGATACGCCATACGCCCCTTCAGCACTGCTCTACGGAAATTATCTGTATTTTCTCAAAAGCAATAACGGAATTCTTTCCTGTTTTGATGCCAAAACGGGAAGAGAAATCTATACTGGTCAAAGGCTGGAAGGATCGGGAAATATATTCGCTTCTCTAGTGGGAGCCGATGACCGGATTTATATCGCCGGGCAAAAAGGCATTTTTTTTGTGATTAAACACGGACCTGAATTTAAAATTCTGGCAAAGAATACCCTGGATGATAATTTTAATGCTTCTCCTGCATCGGTGGGAAATCAGCTCTTTTTGAGAGGATACAAAAATTTATACTGCATCGAAGAGGAATAAAGGCATTTATTCCGCTCATTTGCTTATCGCATAAAGGTGCCGGCGTGTGCGAATAAAAAGGATTTTTGCAGAAATGGCCGGTGAAGCCATACAAATTTCTCCCATCTCATTTACCGCCAGGTGTTCGTATTTTTGACCCGCCTTTACGATGTGGATATTGCCATATTCATCTGAAAAATACAGCCTTCCATCAGCTGCCACAGGCGATGCAGAATAGGAACTTAAGTCGCCGCCGATCGGGATCCGGTACATTTCCTCTCCGGTTTTCGCCGCATAACACGTCAGGATTCCCGCATTGTCTCCGACATAAAGAAGATCATCCAGAACCAAGGGTGTGGGCTGGTATGAACCTCTCCTGGGGTAAAACCAGGGGATGAATGGGTTGGATTTTTCATTTCTGGCCAGCGAAATATCACCTTCGGCTTCGAGCCGTATGGCATAAATGGGACGCATTCTCCCATGTGCATTGGTGATGAAAACCAAACCGTTGGATACGACCGGAGTCGGACAGGGAACATCTCCTCCTCCGTGCATCCACCATATGGCTTTTCCTGTTTCGACATCATAGCCGCCGATGTGTTTGTATCCGTTAACGATAACCTGAGTCCGCTCATCTGATTTATGGATTGTGGGTGTTCCCCAGGTCGGATTTTCGTCTCTCTGTGTCCGCCATATGTCTTTTCCGGTCTCCAGATCCAGGGCTGTGATAAAGGACTGATTGTTCACATCGCAGAGCACGATGGCTTTGTCCTCATATATGATGGGGGAGCTGCCGAAACCCCATTGGATTTCGGGCACATCGAAGGCCCCGGCATCCAGGTAGCCCAGATCTTTTGTCCAGAGAAGAGTTCCTTCAAGATCATAGCAGTACAATCCCTGGGAACCGAAAAAAACGAGAAGGTGCTTCCCATCTGTAGCCGGGGTGCAGTTGGCATGACTGGATTTGATGTGACGTTTCACCTTGGGCTTTCCGCTGTAGGCTGTCCTCTCCCAGATCAGTTCTCCGGATTTTCGGTCGAAACAGAAGACCTTGTAGTGATGAATGAAATCTTCAGGATTGTCCGGGCTTTCCCCGTATCTGCCGACCTTCAGATAAGCCTCTCTGCCTTCTCCGACTGCCGTGGTTAGAAAAACCCGCTCTTTCCAAACGACAGGCGAGGAGTGTCCCAGCCCCGGGATCTCTCGCTTCCAGAGGATATGGGTTCCCATTTTAACATCCCAGTTTAAAGGGAGGTCTTGTCCGGCGGCGATTCCTGATGCGTTAGGACCGCGGAATTGAGGCCAGTTTTCTGTTGAAACTGCTGCCGGTGAGGAATCTTCTGCAGCCGCGAGGCTGTGTTCATCTGTCTCTGATGATACTGTGTTTGAACAGGATAGTGATATTACCGCAATAAAACACACAAAAAGGAAGAGCTTTATTTTTTTCATTCTTTCCTTATTCTATAATATTGGGATTTTTAATCCAATGATGTCCAGTCGAGTTCATGGGTCTCCCGGCTGGCAATGATCTTCCGGAATACCTCTTCCGGCCATTTGAGAACTCCGTCCACCCTCAGAAGATCGTTGCGTATGTTGATTCCGAAAAGACGTTCATTTTCCTGCAAATAAGGAAGAATGGTGTTCCAATCTTCCCGGCGGAATGAAATGAACTCTGCTCCATTCAGTTGGTTTTTCGTTACAGTTTTGTAGGGATCGTTCAAGTAGCATGCTCCTCCAGAAGCCAGAGAAAACAGATTATTACCGGGATATTTCATTTCTAATCCGATAACATCGCCCCGCCTGCCGTAGGTCAGACCGTTTATGATCACAAACCCTCCCCCGGTTTGCTCACCGGCCATAAAACTTTCTGCACAGTAGTCGAGACATGTGCCGTTGATGATCGCCCGAATCCTGCCCACAGCATTAATCAAGGGGCGTCCTGCGGCAGAACCCATGACAAAGGCTTTTCCTCCCTTTGCGCCGTAAAGAAATGTCTGACCCACATTCCCGAAGATTACGATTTTGCCTGATTTAAGGATCTGACCGACCTGATCCTGTGCATCGCCATGGACATACAGCTGGGCCCCGTCCAGACCGCTGCCGAGATAATCACCGCTCGAGCCGTAAACATCAATTCGAACATCATCGGTGTTTGAACCCAGGCCGCACCCGATGAAACGGTCGCCCCGGCAGCGGTAAACAATGAAGTTCCTCCAGCCCTTCGCGTGGCTATTGGCGATTAACCTTGAGGTGGATTCAGGCCCCTCATTGGGCAATTTCCCCGCGTCGATCACCAAAGTCTCAGAAGAATTTTCGGTTTCGGGAAGAGCATTCTCCCAGGCATTTTCTCCGTCAAGCCTTGTCATTTCCTCCCTGGTTTTTCCGCGACGTGCAGGAACTGAATCCAGGAAAGTCTGGATTGATGCTTCTATTGCCGCGATTGCGAAGGTCCTGTGTCCTTTTTCGGGATCCCATCGTCTGTCGCGGAGCAGGCTCAATTTTTTGATGGCCTCTTTTATGCCTTCTTCTTTGGCTAATTTTTTTGCACCCTTTTTGAAATTATCGTAGTGGTTAGTTTGAAGTTCTTTTTTTAAATCCTCGAGTTTTCCATGGAAAGGATCCTGAGAAACGTGCAATATCCCACCGGGATTTCCCTTTTTTATGGCTGGCCCGTTTGATCCCTTCCCCTTATTATTTGTCGGGTGTTTGAACTGGATGGCTGGAGATTGTCTCCTTTTTTGGATTCCAGGAGATGATATTCCATGGATCCGATTGCCAAACTTATCACGAACATCAATGATTGTGCTGCCGTTTTCATCTTTCAATGTATAAACAAAGGCTCCACCGTCCGTACAGCTTCCTCCGCGTGCTGCCCAGTAACGGTCTGCCATAGGTGGCACGCTGGGATCCCGAGAAGCGGCTTCTTCGAAAAAAGCATCCAGGGCCTGTTTTTCACTGGCAATTGCTCCGAAGCTTTTTTCTCCTTGACACAGGCAGAACACCTGTGGTCTAAGCATGGATACATCCGTGATTCCGATAAGCTGCGGCATTCCTGTTCCGGGTTCGGCCCGGGCAATGATGAAGAACCAGGGCCCGTCAGGGGAGCCGTGGAGATGGGCGGACTGAATCGCCCGGTATATCCTTTGCCGGCGCTTAGTCAGCCGTTCAAAATCGCCTTCGGGCGTTGGTGCAAGGGCTTCGATCACAAACTCTAGGGGATACCCGAGCACCCTGGAGTACAAATCAAACAGAAGCACAGATACTTCTGTATCTGTAATGAACTGCGGGACAATTCCCCACTGACGCAGATACTCACAGACGGCATGATAGTTGGCGAAATCCCCGTTATGAACAAGAGCTTCGTGCAGGCCGGCGAAAGGGTGAGCGCCTCCAGGATGCCAAACTCGTCCTCTCGTTGGATAGCGCTGGTGACCGATCCAAAGATGCGCTTTTGTTTCTTCCAGGCGGTAATAACGCGCGATCTCCTCAGCGTACCCAACACCCTTCAGGATCATGAGATTCCGCCCGTGTGAGAGGACAAAAGCCTGAGGATCTTGCTGGTTCTCATAAAATTCAGCGTTCAAGCGGAAACTGTTCTGAAAAACAAATTCATCCTCTGCAGCACTCATGTCTGCGATCGTGTTTTGGTGGGCAAACTGCTCCAGTTTTTCCGGTTTGACCCGCACAAAATATCGCCAGACCAGGGGTGGTTTAACCGCAAGTCCGGTTTCACGGTAATCATCGATAGTCACCTGTTTTTCGGCGTGAGAGATTTGAAATACAGATTCCACATATTTTTTTTCGACGGGGCCTCTTGCTTTTTTGTCCAGAAAAGAAATGTGCAGGGCGTAAAAATCCTTGTACTCGTCGAACAATCCCACGGCCGCCACTCCGCCCCCTTTTCCGTTTCCCCGGTTCCGCATTTGTTCGCACGGCCGGATGATGCAGCTGCCTCTCAGCTTTTCGCTGCCAATCAGGCCGATGACTCCGCACCCCCCTTCCAGAGAACGCTTTTTTGTGAATGCTCTGCCTTTAACCTGGTTTAAACGCAAGCGTTTGATTGCCTCTGCGATTTTTTCAGCATCGTTTTTTGTTATCATCTCTGGTTTCCTTATCCGGCCTTGAAATTCAAAAGGTCCCAGCGCCCCCGAAGCAGCCGTATGCTGTTCATCCCCAATTTGCGGAGGCGTTTCTCCATGTTGCAGGCAAAGCTCTTATAAAGGTTGCAAATTCGGCCGCACACCCAATCGGCGGTCATTTGTGGTGAAAGCTCTGGATCAGTGGTGGCAATTCCGATCGGACAGCCCCGGTCACGCTCACAGTTTCCGCAACGGACGCAGTCAACAGCTACCAATTCTGCTGTGCCGAGGACAACGCCATCTGCCCCCAGTGCGATTGCCTTGAGAATATCTTCACTGGTGCGGATGCCACCGCTCGCGATAAGGACAACCTCATCCCGGATTCCTTCTTTGACAAGAAATTCGTGCGTTTGGGCTGTGGCATATTCAATCGGCATGGCAATATTTTTTTTTGCAATGTCGGGGGCAGCGCCCGTTCCTCCGTATGCTCCATCAAGATGGATGATGTTTGCTCCGGCATAATAACTTCCGACAGCTACCATGTCCACATCCGCAGGAGTGGAAACCTTAACCGAAACAAGCACATCAGGATGTATTGAACGAATCCAATCCACATGCTTTTTGTGATCTTCTACTGAGTAAACACTGTGAAACGGAAACGGCGAAAACAGGTTCGTACCGGGGACAGCCTCCCGCATCGATGCCACTGCTTGAGTGTTCTTTTCCCCAAGTAGATGACCTCCTAGACCTGGTTTGGCTCCTTGGGCATACTTGAATTCGATCATGCGGGCCCGCCGGATTGTCTCTTCCCGCACGCCGAATAATCCGGTCGCTACCTGGGTGATGATATGATCCGAGAAGGGAATAAGTTCGTCTGGATAGCCGCCTTCACCCGTGCTGGTAAATGTCCCGATTTTTTTTGCCGCCAAAGCGCGGCCTAACATGACATTTAAAGAAATCGAACCGTAAGACATCCCGCCTCCATATATTGGAACGGAGATACGAACCTTTGGCCCTGTGTGCCGCCTGTTGAGCGGAATGGAGAGATCGACCGGCCCCTTCACGGGAGTTGCTCTGGGAATGGAGGCGGCCAGGCGTATCCTGTCGAATCCTCCTCCCGATGCACCGACCTGTTCTTCAGGCTTGAGCCGGGATGGCAACCCGAATTTCGCCAATCGGTATGTTTCACGCAAAAGAGAAGGCGTCCAGCGTTGATCCCCGAGCACTGTATCGACCGGATCTTTAACAATTTCCAGAGCTTCCCAGGGACAGACCTTGACACAACACCATTCCTTTTCAATGCATGAGAGGCCGATGCATCGGCTGTGAACCGGTTCACCAAGACTCAGCTTGCCGTCAATTCTGCGGTGCACGTTGTATTTGCAGCTCACCGAACATAAATTGCAGCCTGTGCAGCGACTGCGGTCAATCACCACACGCCATTCCCCGTGTTTTATGCTGAACCTGTCTGCTACAATTTTGGGTTTTATTTGTGCAAGAGGCTTTGGCGATTTTTCCTTGTTATTTTCAATTGCGGCTTTGGTAACAATATCAGGCATATGCTTGAGGCGTTTGCGGAAATTCCTATTTTCCTGGTCGGCAAAAATCGCACGCCCTGTTTCTCCGCGCAGCCTCCGCACATCCCGAAGACCCATGGCCCCAAGAACCTCCAATAGCTGATCTCTCCATGATAGCATCAGGTTGATAACACGTGATGCTCCCCATCGAGGATCAAGTTCTTCGATTCCTTTCGGATTCAGGATGTGGTTTCCGTTTTCACCCGGTACCCATTTTACGACATCCATGGCAATCAACAACGGGACATCTACCACAACGGCATCAGCCCCCATGATAATTGTTTTAGGTATGTGTTCAGCAGCAACTATCCCTCCAGAAGCCGCCAGTGTGATTCTGTCCCGCAAACCTAGTTCTACCAGCTTTAAATGGGTGGTGCGAAGAGTTTCCAATAGGGTGGCTCCATCACTGCCCCGCCCATGTGTGTCAGCGCTCAAGTGCAATGTCTCTGCCCCGTTTTGTGCGAGTTCACAAATTTTTTGCCCCACCCTTTCGGAAACGGGAATATTGATAATGGTGAGCACGTTGGGGTTGATCTCTCTTACCCTGGAAATCCCGGCTATCGCATCTGTATCTGGATCAAACTCAACAATCGAAGCCCATTCAATAATGTCCTTGTACCGGTCAATTTCATCCGGTTTTAGCCGGATCAACAGATGGCTGTAATATTCTTTGAGCTCCTGGGTGGTGTTTTTTGCAGGCAGGGTTAAATAGGTGTTCAGTTTACTTGCGGCCAAGGCAAGAGAAGAAAGGGCTGTGCGCCCCGGGAAAAAAGGCATCAATCCAAAAATAAGCGGAATCGGAATTTCTCGGTTGAGCGGGATGTGTGATTTCAAGTTACCGTCTTTATCGAAAGCCATCCCGCACAGGTCACTTGCCATCTGTCCCAGTGCAACAGTCGTTGATATGTGTTCTCTGCCATGGATTCCATCCCGGGTGGGCCGCACGATTTCAGACATATCGGTCCAGATGTTGTCGTAATAATCCCCATCAAAAGGTCCCTTGTAGCCTGTTCCACTGACCGGGATCTTGCCTTGTTCGGCTTGTTCTAAAATGGACCGGATACACTCCGGTGTGTATGTCCTATCGCCCAGTTCGAGGAATTCCTCGCTTTTGTGCATGCTCAGTGCTTCTCTCGGGCAGCGTTTGATACAGGCAAAACAGTTGCGGCATCCGTTTTCTTTCGGGTCTGCCATTATCCGAGGATCATCTTCTGACCGGTTATGACAATCGTATATGCAGGCCTCGATGCAGGTACCGCAGTTGATGCAGCGATCACTCCGGAGGATCTTGAAAGGTGTGATGATGGGATAACGCGAAGGAGCCGGCCGGGGGGAAAGGCGTTTGAAATAGGTCATTTTTCTCCTCCTTCCACTGCCCGTTCTGCTATCGGCATTCTGTGCAATTCTTGATCGGGAAACCATTCCGGAAGATCCAGTCCAAAAATATCTTTTATGCACTCAAGGTTGCTGTCCACTTTTTCAACGAACTTTTGTACCGTTTCAGCAGGAGATCCGAAACGGCTTTCGATCCAGTCCTCAAGGACGAGATAACAATCGCGCAGAGGAAGATGGGTTTGACAGACTTCCTCACACAATCCGCAGTGCAAACACTGAAAAGAGGAAAAGGCTTCATCCTTCTCCAGCTCTTCCCCGTTCATCATGGCCTGTGCCATCCGCAGCTTGGCCCTGCCTGTAGTCAATTCGTCTCCGGTGATGTGGTAGGCCGGGCAGACGGAAACGCATGAGCCGCAGGACGTGCAGCGTTGGGCAGATTGATGCAGGAGGCTTCTGCCCTGCTCGTCTTCCTTTAAGGGGATTTCCCAGCGGCTGTACTCCTTCGGCCCCAACAGTCTGGCAAAAAGTCCCAAAGCCGGCGCAAAAAAATGCGACAGGGCCAAAATCATACGGAAGGAAAGAGGGCGCATGAAAAGCGCCGTAAGGCTGAAAAACCGGCTCTTGATCTTGAAAAATTTGTTGGGATTCAGTATTTCGTCCGGATCTAACGTGTTTTTTTTCTCTTTTAGCCTGTTCAACCGGTCTTCATCATACCGGCTCCCTACAAACGGTGCGTTCCATATGCCTGTTCCGTATGGATGCCCCCCGCATCTCACAGCCATCCTGACCAAAAGCTGGACTAAGAGAAGGGTCAAAATATAATGCAGTGATCGGGCATAGTCACAACTGAACGAGAGGATGACCAGATGGGAGTAATCTTGTCCACTGCGGCAGACGATCACTTCAACCGCAGGCTTTATTTTGAAATGCCGTGAAAGTTTCCGGGCTTTCCGGATGTACTTCGGGATCTTTGCTAACGGGATCACGACCTCTGTCCCCAGAAGGCCCGGGCTCATGCGCTGAGCCTTGAGCGGAAAAAAGCGGTCTGACCAGAGATATCGGGCAGATACACCATTTTCTGAGATCTGATCCTTTTGCCCGTTCAGCGATGAAATAAAATGATGCTCGCTTTCAGGGGTTTCGAAATGAAGAAGGACTGATTCCTGCTCTGGTACGATGGGATCTGTCAGGCCCGTTTGTTCGGCAAAAAGGATGTTTTCCTTTCTCATGTATTCCCGGTCAAAAAACACAACATGCGAGGGATGATCATGATGGGCAGCGAGTTGTTCGATAAATAAAAGCGCGTCGTCTGGAGTGTTGAACGCGAGGAGGCAGACTCCGCTGTAGGCCGGCTTCGGGCGTACGCGCAATGTGATTTCTGTCAGGATGCCCAATTGTCCTTCGGTCCCAAAAAAGTCTTTTATGGAATCGTTCGATGAATCCAGTCCCTCAATTGTGCCGTCCGGTTGGATAACCCGGACTCCCAGCACGGACTCGTAAACACTGCCGTAAGCATAGCTGTCCAATCCCATCCCTCCGGTGGCAATCCATCCGCCCACCGTGGAAAACCGGCTGGTCGGGCTTGTCACGGGTGCCAAACCATAAGGTTCGAGTTTTACCGCAATATCCGCCCAGCGTGCTCCTGGCTGCACACGGACCGCCTGTTCTTCAGGATCGATCTCAAGAATTGCCTTCATCGGAGAAAAATCAACAACGATCCCGTTCCGCGTTGGGACCGAGCCTCCAAAAGCAAAAGAACCGGCTCCTCTGGGAAACAGTGCGAGGCCCTTAGATTTGCAGAAGGCGAGAATTTTGACAATGTCTTGCTCATTCTGAGGCTGCACCGCCAGAAATGGTGTCGTGCGGTGGAACATTTTTTCCATAAAAGATGGGACATGAGCCAGATCTCTGCTGTAATTTCTTCTTTCAAAATAGCGTGTGGCGATCCGGCAGGATTCGCTCAGATGGGTTTTGAGATCCTGGGCCAGGGCATCGATTCGATGCTTTCTCACGGGAGTGTCCCGGTCTGTCAGGTACCGCCAGATTAACTGAAACCTGTGAAGAGGAGATTTGAAAAGGATGAAAACGAGAAGCCTCCAAGTTTCACGGAAATGCAGAGAAGGGTTTTCCTGAGCCAGCAAATCTGTAACCGCAGCCGGGGGATCTACCCCATATATTCTTTTTTTTCTGTCCGCTTTTTTGCGCGCCCGAATAATCAGATATTCATTCAAACTCATCGCTGTCTTTCTCCTGGACGTTTAAAACAGCCCAAAATAACTTAATTGTCCATAAATATACAATTTAAAGTTTCAATTGTCAATATATATTTGATTAATTAATTAATTATGAATTATTATCAGGGATAATAAAAAACACATGTAATTTTTCCAGATATTTTCACTTTATTATCATAATTGATACAATTGTGTGCCGAACGAATTGTTTCTGCAGGAGTCGATTAAATGACAGAGCAAAAAAAACTGTTTGAAAAAGTCCTGACCGTCCTGGTGTGTTTCTTATCCCTTATTCTGTTGAATGCGGCCGGCCAGGAGAAAAAAAGGCCCGAGGTTCCTTATGTGCCAACTCCGGAAAAGGTTGTTGCTGAAATGCTTAAAATGGCAGGTGTAGGGGAGGATGACTTACTGTATGACCTGGGATGTGGGGATGGGCGAATCGTGATCACTGCCGCCAAAGAGCTGGGCTGCCGGGGCGTAGGAATCGATATCGATCCCCAGCGTGTTGAGGAAAGTCAAAAAAACGCCGTCCTTGCAGGGGTATCAGACAAGGTCAAGTTTTATGAAATGGATCTATTCGAGGCGGATATCAGCAAGGCCACCGTGGTCACACTTTATCTGCTTTCGAAGGTCAACCTCAGACTTCGGCCAAAGCTTCTCCAGGAGCTGAGGCCGGGTACGAGAATAGTCTCCCATGACTTCAGTATGGGCGAATGGAAGCCAGAGAACAGTTCCATCATTCAGGAAAAATTCGCTTATATTCCTTTCCACGACACCCGGTTGATCGATAATTATTGGGATAAACACACTGTTTATTTTTGGGTCATTCCCGCGAATGTGACAGGCGAATGGAGATGGACCATGCCCGCAATTGCTGGAAACAAAGTTTTTAAGCTGGAAATTGTTCAAGAATTTCAAGAGCTTACAGGAAAAGCGTATGAGGGATCTTCTCCGATTTCTTTTTTCCCTGAAAAGGGAAAAATTATAGGAGATATCCTGGAATTTGATATGGAGAGAAAGGTCAAAGGACAAACGGAACAAATGCATTTTGAAGGGGTGGTCAAAGGCCACACCATCGAAGGCAGGGTGAAAATTGTGAGCAGACCAGGAGTTGAAGAAAAATGGCAAGCCAAACGAGATCCCTCGACACGCAGGTCTATCGCCAAATAACACTTGAATCCATATAAAATAGGGGGATTCAAGAGAGGGCCGAAAAGGAGAGTACAATGTCACAAAAGAAATGGGGCAGCGGCGATATCCCTGACCAGAAAGGCCGCGTAGCGGTTGTAACGGGATCCAGCAGCGGCATCGGCTGTGAAACCGCTCGTGTCCTTGCGAGCAAAAACGCCACGGTGATTGCGGCCGTACGGAATCCGCAAAAGGGCGGTTCCGCCCTGAATAAAATAAAAGCCGCTGACCGGGATGCAGATGTAAGGATTATGGAATTGGACCTGGCCAGCCTTAAACACGTGCGCAGCTTTGCCGCGGAATTTAAGAAGAATTTTTCTCATCTGGATCTGCTGATCAACAATGCGGGAGTCATGATGCCTCCTTGCTCAAGAACTTCTGACGGATTCGAACTTCAGTTCGGGACGAATCATTTGGGACATTTTGCCTTAACCGGTCATTTGATGGAGCTGGTTTTAAATACAGAGAGTTCCCGTGTTGTCAATGTCAGCAGCACTGTCCATAAAGGCGGGAAATTGGATTTCAGCGATCTCAATTGGGAAAAACGCACGTATAAAAAAATGCAGGCATACAGCGACAGCAAAATCGCCAACCTCTATTTCACATACGAACTTGAAAGAAGGCTGAAAAAAAAAGGATCGAATACGATCGCCGTCGCCTCACATCCGGGTTGGACAGGGACAGAACTTCAAAGACACACTCCAGTATTGAATTTTTTGAATCGTTTTCTCTCACAAGATGTTGATATGGGAGCACTGCCGACACTCTATGCTGCTGTCGCTCCGGATGTTAAAAGCGGCGATTATTATGGCCCGGCAGGCTGGCTGGAGATGAGAGGATATCCGAAGAAGGTAGAATCCAACAAGCTATCACATGATCCAGAAATTGCTCGAAAACTCTGGAACGTGTCAGAAGAATTGACAGGGATTCAATATGAGATTTTGTAGCAAATTCGGATGATGCTCCGACCGATGCAAATGAATGAAACCTGGTAAGTTGTTTCCTTAGAACACTTTCTATTTCTTTTTGGGAATCGCCATGTAGATGTTGCCCGTATTTTCGCTCATCCATATAACAAGTTTGTCCGCGGCCACAGCCACAGTGCCGTTGCCGCGCGGAAGGTTCAAAGTGAAACGAGCTTGATGAGCATGAAGGGCGCCCTCAGTGTCTCCGTCCGGTTGTTTCGTTTGCGGGTCGAGTTTCTGTGTCCAGACACAGCAAAAACCGTCCCTCTCCGAGACGTAATACAGCCGGTTTCCGTCCGGAGACCAAGCCGGAGAACCCAGGTAATGATCCTCCTCGAAAAGCAGGATCCAATCTGACTTGGGACTGGGGCTTTTGATAAGCGGAGCTACATAGATGGCCGTGCGTCCGTCATGCTGCCCATAGACAAAACTGATCCAGAGGCCGTCAGGAGACAGAGCGGGCTCACGGATGAGGCCTGCACCGGCTTCCAGGAGGAGCAACTTCTCACCCGTGGCGATATTGAGCCTCAGCAGCTGCCCTCCCTCTTCCTCGATCAGGGCAAAACTTGGATCAGGATAGAATCCCCATATCATACAGGAATCGCAGACCTCGCGTCTGGTTGTGTCCTGTCCGCTTACGATGAATGTCCTGGACTGGCCTTCGGCCA
This sequence comes from uncultured Eubacteriales bacterium, assembly GCA_964580235.1. Classification (GTDB taxonomy): domain Bacteria; phylum Acidobacteriota; class Aminicenantia; order Aminicenantales; family Aminicenantaceae. Next base: position 65,474 of record CAZOJY010000003.1, read on the forward strand.
TATCACGATAAGAGAGGACGCTTCCATCGGGGCTGATCCTGGGCATCTGTCCTAACCGCGCGGCCCTCATCGGAAATATTTTTTCCTCTCCTTCTGCCAGGTTCTGCAAACGAACCTCAGCTCGTGCCATCTTGAAACCGCCAAAAGCGGCATATGCTAGCCGAGATCCATCGCGGCTTATGCTTGGATCGAATTTGGCCATGACGTCCCGGGAAGTAGGGACCGGTTCCCCGCTTATTAATCCCAGATTCGGGCTGGCTTCGAGCGTCCAGATGTTCGCGACCCAATTGAGATTGACATATACGATAGGGCCGCCCTGCTGGACCGAGGCGCCAAATTGTACCCCTGTGCCGGATGTAATCCGTTCAACCGGACCGCTGACTCTCCAGTTCGGACCATGGATCTGTGCCCGGAAGAGATTGACTCCATCGACGGTCGTACCTGTTGCGTAATAGATGTAGGATCCTGACCAGGCATAAGGACTCTGCCAGATAGGAGACAGGGAGAGGCTGCGGTGGGCATCTGTGCGGACAGGTGGTCCACCTGCAGCCGGGGCGACCCACCAATCGAGGCTGTCCGTGTCGTCGGTGCGCCGGCCGTTGAATATTAGATATTGACCGTCCGGAGACCAGACGGGGCCTAAATTAGTGCTCGGGTTGACGATACAAAATCCAGGCTGGAAGGGGATAGGATTCCCTCCCTGGGCTGGGATCAGGAACATTTTGTTCAGATTGGTTTCCGGAAAAGCCGGGATCTTGAAAAAAGAGATCCAGGCACCATCCGGGGAGTGGCGGGGGAAGCGGCCGCGGTCTGCGATTTGCCGAACTTGGCCTCCCAATGTGGCGATCTCATAGATCCCACCCCCGTCCCGTGTGGAATGAAAAACGATTTTGGAGCCGTCAGGGGAAAAGGAGGGAAAGTCATCTGTGGCGGGATGGGTCGTCAGTCGAAGCGGAGGCCCACCCGCTATCTGCTGGATCCAGATATCCAAGTTGCCGTTGCCGCCTCGGTCTGATGCGCAGGCAAACATGGTTCCGTCCGGGGAGATGGCAGGAGTCCAGGTCAGCCCTGAGTCGAAGGTCAGCCGTGTGATCTCGAACTCTGGCGGACGTGCAGATTTCGGGAGGAAAACCCAGAGAAGGATGGCTGCAGCGGCCGCAGCCACTGCCAGGCCCAGCCAGATCAGAGGATGTATCTTGCGCCGGCTGACCGCCTCCTGTGGGAAGCGGAGTTTTCCGGATTCGGAATCGTCCTTCAGATCCTGAAGCACGACTTTGAGGTCGGACATGTTCTGCCACCGGCGCTGGGGGTTTTTGCGCAGGCAGCGTGCAAGTGTCTGTTCTATGTCCGGGGGAAGTGCTTCGTCGATCTGGACGGCCGGCTTCGGCTCCTCATTGAGGATGGCTGCTAGGGTGGACACCCGGGTTTCCCGCTGGAAGGCTTTTTGCCCTGTTAGCATTTCATAGAGAACAGAGCCGAAGGAGAAAACGTCGGAACGGGGATCGACTTTTTTTCCTTCGGCCTGCTCCGGTGACATGTAGACTACTGTCCCCATGATGAATCCCTCTTCGGTCTGAGGTTTTTCAAAGCGGCCCAGGGTCACGGTCGGGCCGGCTGGTGCAGCCCGCATGTCCTCGATCAATTTGGCCAGTCCGAAGTCGAGGATCTTGACCAGGCCCTCATCAGTGACCATGATGTTGGTGGGCTTTAGGTCCCGGTGGACGATCCCCGCGGAGTGCGCTTTGGCCAGCCCATCGGCAATCTGTACCGCGCAGCCGAGCGCGTCGTTGAGCTTCATTCCTTTGCGGCCGATCAAATGATCGAGGGTTTTGCCTTCCACATATTCCATGACCATGAAATCAAGGCCGCGGTCGGAAGTGATATCGTGGACAACGATAATGTTGGGATGGTTCAGAGAGGATGCAGCCCTGGCCTCCTGGGCGAAGCGCTGCTTGCGCTCCGGGTCGGACAGCTTATCTTGGGGGAGGACCTTAAGAGCCACGATGCGGTCCAAATGGGTATCCAGCGCTTTGTAGACGGTCCCCATGCCGCCTTCACCGATCTTCTCCAGGATGCGGTAGTGGAGAAATGTCTGGCCGGTTATGGACATTTGCCCTGCATCATCTCCTTTTTAAATCTTAAGACAGTTATAATGCGATGGGTTGCAGTAAATCACTCTCCATTTTCTTCGAGTGCTCTCCACTGACATCCTGAAATGAGAGTACCACAGTTAAAGCAGCAGGGTCAATTGCCAAAAAATCGATAATAACAACCACCAAGGGCCCTCAGAAATATTCTCCCATCTCTTCGGCTGCCAAAAGACGCCCGCTCTCCTTTTCATGTTCATTTTTATGGTATACTCACAGAGGGAGGACCAGGCCGGAGAAGTGGCAGTGCGATTTCAGGTATCTTGGGGATCGCAAATAATCATCTCCTGCCGGGGAAAGAAGCATTACCAGAAGCATCGATTGTGATTTTGCAGTATTTGAACGAGAGCAAACAGAGAGTTATTGGAATGAGGAATCCTAAACTGATGCAATGGAGTGAGACATGAACAAAATTTCCAGGCGGCGTTTTTTAAAAACGGCCGTAAACAGTGCCCTTGCTGTGTCAACTCTGAGATGCAGCCTACTCAAAGCCAAAAAAAAGCCGATGAATTTGGTTTTTATCATGACAGACCAGCAGCCTGTAAGCACACTGGGATGTTATGGCAATCCGCTCAATCCTACACCGAACCTTGATCGCCTGGCCCGAAAGAGCATGCGCTTCAGCAATTTTTACATAAGCGCTTTCCCCTGCAGTCCATCTCGTGCCAGCATGCTGACCGGGTTGTATCCCCAGAAACACGGCGTTATCACGAATAATGTTCTCCTTGAGGACAAGATCCCATCCCTCGGATTCATCATGAAAGATTCCGGCAGAGATACAGGATATTTCGGCAAAAGCCATCTCAAAGGGTATATGTACAGAAACATGCCGTGGAGGGAACCCTTCAACGGGAATTGGTACTGGAAGCGTATTCCCGATGATCACGAATATAAATTGGAACAGGTGGAAGGAGGATTCGGAGAGGACTGTCCTCAACTGGGATTCGAAACCTGGGCAGGAGGATGGAAAGATTACCATTACTACTTGAGAAATGTTGGGTTGGGAGAGCTGCTGAAAGAGCGCCCGATCCCCGGAAATCACAACGACCTTCCCAGTGCAGGAAGGGGGGAGCACCGGTATTCCCTACTCCCTGAGGAGCACCACATGGCCTCATTTTTTGCCCAGAAAGCGGTGCAGTACATCCGGTCGCAGCATGAAAAAAAACGACCCTTTAGTATGGTACTTTCTTTTTATGGTCCTCATCTCCCTGTCGCACCGCCTAAACCTTGGGATGAAAAGTATTCTCTCGAGCAGTGTCCTCTGCCGCCGAACCATCACGACATGCTAGAGGGAAAGCCGATAGAACAGAAAAATAACGATGTTTGTTATATGGCGCCGAATTGGGAAGAAGCCCTGTTTCGAGATTATATCAGACGTTATTACGGATATTGTGCCTATATCGACCAACAGATCGGACGAGTCTTGGATACATTGACCGATTGTGGACTTGATGATAACACCATCGTGGTTTTTACCTCAGACCATGGCGATATGATTGCAGCCCACGGATTCATCTACAAAATGGACACCTGCTGCTATCAAGAACTGGCAAATGTCCCGTTCATCATACGGGTGCCTGGAGTGACTCAACCAGGCTCTATGACCAACTGTCTCACCAGCAATATCGATATCTTGCCCACACTTATCGACTTATTAGGGATCCCGGACCAAAAGGAAATGCAGGGGAAAAGCTTTCGTCATTTGCTCGTTTCTCCAGAGGCTTCTTTTCGCGACCGTGTGTTCATCCACTGGAACGGTCCCTCCTTTATAGATTTTGACGGACAGTGGAAATGTGCCCTCCATCCCAGGAGCGAGATCGACGAACTCTATAATCTCCGAGAGGATCCTGGCGAGCTGAAGAATTTAGCTCACCATACGAGATATGCAGAGGTCATGAAAAAAAGACGCAGGGAAATCTATGACTGGCTTTACGAGACAGGATATCCTTTTGCAGATGTCATTGAACGGGAAACAAAAGACAGGCATCTGATATTATAGAAAAAACCTTGTGAGTATTTGGTTTTTGACTTGAGTCAATGCGGTTAAGCATAGATTTTTTTATAATGAAACATGAAAATTAAAATGGGGAGGTTAAAATGAGTGAATTAATAGAAAGTGCTGAAAAACGAAAAGAACTTCTCAAGCATATGATCCTTCAACTCCATGATGGGACAGCTCCTGAAGCCGTTAAGACGCAGCTGATTCGCCTGCTCGGGAAGGTGCCTTATAATGATGTCGTTAAGGTCGAACAGGAATTGATCGATGAAGGTTTGCCGCAGGAAGAGGTTCTCAAGCTGTGCGATATTCATACGATGGCGTTAGATGGTATCCTTGATCATACGGAAGAGAAAACGGCCCCTCCAGGCCATCCCGTCCATACGTTCAAAGAGGAAAACAGGGCTTTGCGGAAAGAAATTCAGACATTGGAACATTTGTATGACGGAGCAAAAAATGCAAAAGACAAGGAACAATTAAGCACATTATTTGATGAGATTCACCAGCACTTCAATGCTTTGATGGATGTGGATAAGCATTATTTGCGCAAGGAAAATCTTCTTTTCCCTTTCTTGGAAAAGCACGGCGTAACCGGACCTCCGACCGTCATGTGGGGCAAACACGATGAGACCCGGGAGCTCTTGAAAGGAGCGATTGAGGCCCTCGGTGTCACAGAGGAGATCACTGTGGAAGAAGCGAAAACCGTGGTCGATCTTGTTCTCAATCCTGCGTCCAAAGCGGTAGACGACATGATCAACAAAGAGGAAGAAATCCTTTTCCCGATGTGCATGGACACCTTGAGCGACGGTGAGTGGCTGGAGATCGAAAGGCAGAGCATTGAGTATGGGTTCTGCCTGTATGATCCCAAAGTGAAATGGAGCCCGGAAGGGGTAGATTTGGAAGAGAGAGTGGGCGAAGAGATCGATAAAATCCAACTTCCCAGCGGCAGTTTTAATGGGGAAGAATTGACGGCGATTTTGAATACGATCCCTTTCGATATGACCTTTATCGACAAGGAAGACAGGGTGAAATATTTCACGCAGGGAAGGGAGCGGATATTTGCGCGCAGCAGGGCAATCCTTGGACGGAATGTGCGGCAGTGCCATCCTCCCTCCAGTGTACATGTGGTCGAGAAGATTTTAGAGAATTTCAAATCAGGAAAAGAAGACCGTACCTCATTCTGGATCACCTTGAGCGATAGATTTATCCACATCGAATACTTTGCCCTGCGGGGTGAAGACGGAGACTATTTGGGGACTTTAGAGGTCAGCCAGGATTTAACAGAGAAGAGGAAGCTGAAGGGAGAGCAGAGACTGCTCCAAGATGCCCGAAAGGAGCATTAAGGTGGGTAAGTCAGAATCCAATTTTCAGATAAGCCCTGAGACGAAGATCGGGGCACTGCTGGATAATTTCCCTGATCTCGAAAAAACTTTGCTGGAAATTGCGCCGCAATTCAAGAAGCTTCGCAACCCCATATTGAGAAAAACGATAGCGAGAGTCACATCGTTAAAACAAGCATCTGCTGTTGGCAAGATCCCTTTAGCCGAAATGATCAACAGGCTGCGAAGCGAAGCAGGAATCCAGGAAGAATTTGTGTCGGATGAAGCGATCGAGACTGTATCTAGAGAGATTCCCTCCTGGTTTAAAACTTCTGGGGTCGTCCAAAGCCTGGATGCCCGGCTTATGCTCGAAAAGGGAGAACAGCCGATAAATAGAGTTTTTTCTGATTGCAAAAGTTTAAAAACCGGTGATATCTATGAATTAATCACCCCCTTTCTTCCTGCCCCACTGATCGATGCTGCTAAAGAAAAAGGGTATCTGATCTGGTCGAAAAAAGAGGGAGCAGGGGTGTTCAAGACCTATTTGACCCCTGAGACCTGATCGTTCAGATTCTCTTTAGGTGTATGCGCAACAGCCCATGTTCTATATAAAAAAGGACAAGTGAAAATATATGAGGTGATACAGGCGATCAATAAAGCAGGATACAAAGCCATAGATTACAAATTTACGGAGTCCAAATGAAACACTATGACCTGATCATTTTGGGTGGCGGGGCAGCAGGCTTCGCTGCAGCCATGAAAGCCGATGAACTTAAAGCTAAGACATTGATGGTGAACAACAATTCTGTAGGCATCGGCGGGACTTGTGTAAATGTAGGCTGCCTGCCTACAAAGCATTTACTGTATGTTGGAGAACTCATTCATAAGATTAAAAAAAACAACTTGAATGGCCTGAGCACTTCAGTCTCCTTTGATTTTCAAACATTAATCGATGAAAAGAACGAACTTGTTGATAAATTAAGAGACGAAAAATACACGAAGGTGTTGAGCGGTTTAACCGATGTTGAATTCATCGAAGGGAATGCCAGGTTTGTTTCAGGTTCACAGATCCAGGTAAATAATGACACATATGAAGCCAGAAAATTCATTATCGCAACTGGTTCCTCTTCCTTCATTCTTCCTATCGAGGGAATAGACCGAGTAGATTATTTGACCAACATCGAAGCGCTGCAGTTAAGGGAGTTGCCCAAATCCATGATCGTTCTTGGGGGGAGGGCGTTAGCCCTTGAATTTGCCCAGATGTTTTCGAGGTTCGGGACTAAAG
>CAZOJY010000004.1:0-13736 GCA_964580235.1 uncultured Eubacteriales bacterium
CCTGGATTATTCACAAATGGATATGCGCGGCGCAGCATGTGAAGCTGTGGCTGTCCACCGCGAACAGGCTGCAACAAAGCAGATCCGTTTGCCCGGAGGGTAAAAAAGGACGATATTGAGAAAATTCTTTAGAGAAATAAAAGAATATTTTAGCATTTAGCACATATTGCTTAGCGGACTGATTCTGTTTATTTTGAAATAGGGCATCGTCCTTTTTTATGAATAAATCAGGATAATTACATCCGGGGAATGTTTAGTCTTTACTGCAAGCGTCTAATTTCTAATGCGGGCTTTGGATTTTTTCTCCAGGGGAAGAACTACTTCTCGTTCTTTATAGGCAAGGGCGATGACGCCTTCCGGGCATTTCAGTTCGCACTGCCCGCACCCGATACATCTGGCCTCATCGATGCGGGATTTTTTGTTAACGACCGATACGGCCCTTACCGGACAATATTTGATACACGTGCCGCACCCCGTACACAATGTTTCATCGGCGATTTGCGCCACATAATAGGACCGGACGCGCATCGGGATCATTCCCCGATTGTAGGACCCAATTACCCCGCAGCAATCCCAACAGCAATTGCATATCGCGATCTCCGGGAGATCGAGGTCCTCCCGCTCATGGAAGACCTGGTGCACCGCCCCTTTCTTCTGGACCTCTTTGATAATATCCAGCGCCTCGTCTCTGCCGATATAACGGGCAATCCCGTACTTGACTACATATTTTGTGGCTTCTCCGAGAACAATACAAGATTCATCGCTGTGACCAAACCGACAGAATTCCCCTAAAAATTTTCTCCACTGCCGGCAAAAGCAGTGGACGACCGCAATCTTATTTTCGTTTCCATATTGTTCAATGAGCTCGTAAACACTCTGGGTGGGATAAATCTTGGTTTCAGGAGTTTTAATCTGTTGGTGTACATCGACTTGGATCGTCTTGACCTTTCCGACCGTTTTTTGGGGCACAACTATCCTTCTGTGTGATCTGGGTTTTTTTTTGATTTGGTAACTCAAAAGGTTTCTGAAGGGAAAAACATTGAATTTTCCCCACGAATTAAAAAGATCATCCACTCGATGGGCAAATTCTCTTTTCAGAGGCGTATCTGCTCCATCAGAAAGGAACACTTCAAACCAGCCTACTAGGATCGGGGCCAAGACGTACAACTCTTCCTCTTCTTCTGTGTATCGCGTCCAGATAAGCCCTTTTTCGCAGAGTGTTTTCAAGAAAGGACGAAATGATTCCTCAGGGACTTCGGCAAATGAAGCTATCTGCTGATAATCCAGCGGATCTGTGCCGATTTTCAACAGAAACTCGTTTTCTTCCGGTGTGACCACGACATCAAAACAGTCTAATAATGCCCGACTCACGGGAATACCACTGGAATTTTGCTTATTCATCTGATTGGCCAGCGCTCTGAGGTTTTCCAACCGTTCCTTAGAAATTTTTTTCTTTTCCATATCACTCTCCAGTCAAAAAAGGATTTTAACGCCGACAGCAAGAAGAGCGAGGCTGACGATTCTTCGGAATGTATCCTGGTTTATTTTCTGCAGCAGAACTTTGCCGGTCCTCACTCCGAAATAGGCCATCACACAAAGAAAGGGCAGAAGAACATAGTAAGAATTGTTCTGGACGGTCTTGGTGACCAAATATGTTGGAATCCTGGTTGCGTCGATCACGACGGCGATCATGGCCGAGGTGGCCACATAAATTTCTTTGGGGAGGTTAAAGGCTGTCAGAAAGGCCCCTCGGATTGCTCCGCCTAAGCCTATCAGGCCTGCGAGGAATCCTGACAGACCGCCCCCAACAATAGCTGTGGGCCTGGATTTTTTCAGCCCAAACCCCGGTTTGATGAAGGAATAGACGGCATAAACGATCAAAAACATGCCCAGGACGATCCTGACCACGTTGAAGGGAATGCCGGATATAAGCATGGCCCCAGAGAAGGCAGTAAGGATACTCGGGATTCCGAAGAGCAGGAAAAGTTTGAAGTCGATGTTTTTCCTGAACAACTGGATTTTAAAAACGTTATTGAGAAGATGAAAGACAGCCACCACAAAAACAGCGGTCTTGATATCCATGAAGAGGACCGCCACCGGGATCAATAGGGTCGAGCTTCCAAAGCCAGCTAGGGTTGCCGCAACCGCAGCTCCATAAGACCCAATCAAAAAAAAAGCACTCGTTAGCATCATTCCTTTATGACTTATACCATAGGAAAAGTCTACATCCAATCCCCATCGGTGCTTTTTATCCTGTAGGGTAGTTTTATCTGGACAGGGAATATAAAGAAACCCCTTAAAGGCACACTAATCTTCTACACCGATCTTTTCCAAAACTTTCGTATAGAAAGGATTCTCACGGAAGCTGTCCCATCTCGGATCCATTTTTGACGCATTGACAATGAAAGATTGTTCCTCAGAAGCTCGCTCGAGGAAGGAAAGGGCCTGATCTTCCTGGCTTAAAGCTTCATACAGCAGTGCGATCTCGTGCAAAGGCACATGATCGGTTTCTTCTTTTAGGAGCAGCTCCTCAAGAATCTTCTGGGCTTCTTCTGTCCTGCCTGCCCGGGCATAGGCCTGGGCCAAATGACACTTGTAGTCGACACTCGACTCAGATAAGGCAACGGCCTGTTGAAACTCTAAAAGCGCTTTTTCAAATTCTCCTTTTTGAAGAAAGGCCAGAGCGATGACATCATGAGCCCAGTGGAAATCGGGATCCAGCTGCAGAGCTTTTCGGCCATGGGCAATGGCTTGGTCGTATTGACGTGCATAAAAGTATAAATATCCGATGCTGGTGTTGATGGAAAAGGAAAACGGATTTAGCTCCCGTGCCCTCTCTAACTCAGACAAAGCTTCATCGAAACGCCCCATATCTCGCAACAAGGCTCCATACCAGTGATGGGCCAGGGCATAACTGGGGTTAAGACCGATGGCCCAATTGTAGTCTGTTTCGGCACCAAACCAGTCTCCTTCGTATCGATACTTCACCCAGGCCACGGATGCGTAGGCTTCGCCAAGATTTTCATCCAATTCGAGCGCTTTGAGGGCTGCTTTTAGGGCCTCCGGATAAGCCTCCGAAGGCGGCAAAAAATAATAGCTCGCGAGCATATTGTAGGCATCGGCCAAGCCTGCATGGGCCAGGGCATATGTCGGGTCCTTTTCGATCGCCTGCTCAAAAAGATCTTTTGCCCTCTTTAAATCTTTTTCCGTCCGCCTGTTCCAATAAGAGCGAGCCCTTAAAATAAGCTGATAAGCCTCCGGGTCAACCGGGCGTGTGAGAGCCAGGCGGGCCTGTTCGGCCGGAGTCAGGACGATTTTAATCTCTCGGGCAATGGCCCGGGCAAGTTCACTCTGTAAAGCCAGGATATCTCGCAGGTCCCTTTCATAGCTCTTTGACCAAATACTCCTGTCCGTTCGTGCTTCTATCAACTGCACACTTACCCGAATCCTCTGCCCGGAGACCATCACTGATCCCTCCACAACCGCATCAACTGCGAGTTCTCTGGCAATTTCCGGTAAAGATTTTATCGTGTCTTTATACTGCATGACCGAAGTGCTCGAGATCACGCGTTCCAAAGCTTCGATCTGGGCAAGGTTAGAAATCAAGGCTTCCGTCATCCCATCGGATAGGTACTCTTGAGTCGAAATTCCCGACAAATTTTTCAAGGGCAGAACAGCGATAGAATTCAGATTTTTTTTCTCAGCTTTGAAAACCCCTGGATAAAAAAACAAAGTAATGATCACCACCACAGCCCCCAAAAACACCGACACAGCCACAAGGGCTATGTTCCGGTTTTTCAGCTTCGTCATCCATTCCCGCTTTCCAGAAATTCCAATTTTTTCTTTGGTAGTTATTTTTTTTTCAATTTCGGTTAAGTCCACAAGGAGCGCATCAGCGGTTTGATATCTCGCGTTTTTGTCCTTCTCCATGCATTTCAGGATCATTTGGCTGATCTCGAGAGGAATCTGGTCATCAAATTTTCTCGGGTCAGGAGGCTGTTCGGTTTTATGCATCAGAATCACGCTCAAGGGTGTTTTCCCCTGGAACGGGACCCTCCCGGTGAGCATTTCAAAAAGAATAACACCCAGAGAATATAAATCTGCTTGATGGTCAATCCATACTCCTTCTACCTGCTCAGGAGACATGTATTCGGGTGTTCCGATGATCATCCCGGTTTCTGTGATACTTTTGGTTCGGATAGACCGGGCGATCCCGAAATCCATAATCCTTGCATTCCCATCACTGTCCACCATGATATTTTGAGGCTTGAGGTCTCTGTGGACTACGCCTAGCCTGTGAGCTTCTACCAGTCCTTCGCAAATCTGTTTGGCGATAGATATTGCCTTTGCTTTTGATAGTTGGCCTATCCGGTTTATCAGATTTTTCAGATTCTCCCCCGGTACAAACTCCATCGTGATGAACTGTGTTTTTTCCGCTTCGCTCAAATCATACATCCGGCAGATATTCCGATGAGAGACTTTTCTGGCCAATTTCAGTTCATTCCGGAATCGTTCGATTGTTTTTTCATCCCCCGCAATTTCTGGAGCGAGCACTTTCAGGGCCACTTTCTCATCGATCTTTCGGTCGAAAACTTTGTATACTATTCCCATTCCCCCTTTCCCGAGCTCTTCGATGACTTCATATCTCTCCGCAAAAACTCGGCCTCTTTTCAATTTTTTCAGCGGAGAATGAAGAGTTTTTGTCTGGGCCTCAGTAAATTCTTCATCCGAAGGATGCGTTTTTTGGGCCGGATGAGCTGGAAAAAGCCGGGTTCCGCAGTTGCTGCAGAAACGGCTTGTTTCGATGTTGTCAAAGTTGCATTTCGGACATTTCATGGGATTGGACTTTTTGTCATTCAAATATAGCCATTTATCTCAATAATTAAAACGAAAATCAAATAGCCGCAGCTTTCACCATGTAAAGCTGCTTATTCTTTAAGACGCACAATCTTCATAGGAAGTTGCTATATCGGGTTGAATAATTCAGACTAGAAGAAATAGGAAATTCCGACAACCCCATTCAAACCACTGAGCGTATCTGGATCGGCAAAAATCATCACATACCTGAGATCAAGCCTGATTCCAAGATTTGGCCTGATAAAAAATTGTACTCCTGCTCCCATATTAACGAGAGGATCGATGGTTTTATCGGGTGCCAGGAAATCCACTTCGAAGTCGTATTGCGTTAAGTACGTTTTATCTTTCGCGATAAGCTTGTCCAATCCTCCACCCAAGACGATATAAGGCTTAACATTTCCCTTGAGGAATCGATAAATAAAATTAAGAGTGATGGTATGGTGTTTGGATGAATCGATCTCGACATTATCCTGGTCCGAGGGATCCACCAGCGTAATCTTAATGGAATTCAGTCTTTGGAGTGATGCGGCTTTTGACGGATTTGATTCTCTCCTCATCCGAGGGAGCTTTTTTCTCTTCATCCTGATTCTCCTCATACTGCTGAATGTATCTGCTGACAAATTCCGGTTCAACGGTATAGGTCAAGATTTCCAGCACGGCTTTTTTTCTCGAGCGGTCGATCTTTTTAATATCCAGGAGTTCTGAGTGGAAAAAATACTTGATGTACGGTTTCCGAGGTCCCACATGTTGCACCATTTTGGGATCTATCCTTGCAATCCGGGCATAAAGCTTTTTCATCAGGCGGAACACGCGGTTCATCCTGTCTGTCCGGATATCTTCCGGCAGGACCTTTCGAGAAAAACTGTCTATCAGTGTTTCTCTTTCCAAAGGAGTGCTGAAGGAGGCCACAAAGTTATAATCTTCATAAAACTCTGAAATCTCCATCGGTAGGGAAGAAAGATCTGGAGAAAAAATCCGGGCTTCTGCCTTGTCGATGCCAGAGATCAAAAATGCCAAGGCCACCATCAAAAATGTCAGGCGCTTTCCTCTGCTCATGATATATGCCCTCCCCTAACTTTTTTTCAGTAATATAAACTCAGGAAAGGCAGGGATCGTTGCATGATTTATCTCCGCAGAAGGTTCTGTCGCAATACTCCTGGCAAGGATAGGAGGTAATGGAAATAATTTTTGGGAAAATGGATCAGTTGGCGAAATAGCCGGCGCGGTGAGAAACTTTATGTCCGGCTCTTTTGACGATGACTTTTATCTCTCTGAATTTTCCGTCTGCTTTGTACTCGTTCGGAGAATAATACAGAAGGTAATAATTTTCCGAGGCTTCCACCGCTTTCCGCATCAGAAACTCAGGATTCATGGAACTTTCCGTGAATCCGCCGGTTGCTTTTGCCATTTCATTAAAAGCTGAGAAAATATCCTCGGAATGTTCTTCAAAGTGCACACCGTATGTGTTTGTAGGAGGTTTGGTGATGTATAAAAAATGAATGGAAATGGACGAATCGGCATAAGCCTGTTTGACGGAATTGACATTGAAAAAAACATCTCTCCTGTAGAAATCCGAAATCTCTGTGAGGTCTTGAACAACGGAGGGCTGATCCTGAAATCCTGAAAGCGCCTGGTCTAATATTTTTGGATCGATTTGAGGGATGAATTCTTTCTGGTAAAACATAAAAACATACTTCTGTCCCTTTTTGTCTTTTAGGGCATCTGCAAAATTCAGCAACTTATCCTGATTAACTCTCCTTAATGCCTCAAGCTTTGTAAGCAGGTTGGAATACATCGTAACCTGCTCTCCTATTGACATCCCTCTGAACTCATCTCCCGCGGATTCATCTATGACCGAGACCGGATCAGCTTCACCTCCCCCCTCCCTCGTAGTGGGCAAAAGCGCGGCCTGCAAGGCTCTAGCGCAGGAAGCGCAATCTTTGATTGCCGATTTATACTCTGAACTTCCCACCAACGCATCTTTCCGGATGATTCCGATGAGCTGATCCACAACTTTTTCTTTCGGTACGATTTCAAATGTGTTGCTTTTCATCCGGTACGTTTTCATCGGAGTGACAACAACAAGATTGTCCCTTGGCACAAGAACATTATGAATAAAATATTCAACGGCCTGTCCAAGCCTAGGGTCGTATTCGGTTATCTCGAAGAACAGATAAAAATTTCTTTGGGTATCCGGTGTAAACCTTTTTTTCTCTTCACTTCTCTCAACCGTCCTTTTTTTGATCAAATAAACGGCTTCTATTTTCTGAGGAACGCCGTCTTCAAAAACCTCAAAGTCGTCGATGCTGAGATCCCCAACAAATGTGTCTCCCTTATAAACCCTAACAGGCACTTCGATGTTAATGACGATAGATTCTTCTTGTATTTGCTGAGGAAATACAGCAGAGCCAAGCAGCAGAACACCGATCAGCAGATATACTTTTTTCATCTTCTTCTCTTTTTATTTTAAAGCAAAATGAGAGAAATGATAAGTAATATTTTCGGGGGTCAACTCAGGAAATATTCCTATTTCCCGCTTTGCATCAGAAACTTTTGCGCTTCAGTATCTAGATCTATGTAATAGTCGGCTTCTTCAATAAGCTTTTGAGAACTGGATTTCCCGAAGGCCATCACCTCCACATAACATCCCAATGCATGTCTCACATGCCTGACAAGCGGGACAAAATCACCATCGCCGCTCACCAAGATAACGCTATCGAGTCTAGGGGCCAGTTCTATCAAGTCCATGGCTATCCCGATGTCCCAGTCGCCTTTTTTGGCTCCCCCATAAAAAATCTGAAGATCCTTTTCTTTGACTTCATATCCCAAGTTTTTCAGAGCATCGAAAAAATTTTTCTCATCCTTGACATCGGCCCGGATAACATAAGCAATTGCCCGAATGAGATTTCTTCCTTTAATAGCTTCCTTGAGGATCGCCCGAAAATCGACTTTGGACTTATAGACATTCCGAGCCGAGTAATACAAGTTTTGAACATCCACAAACACGCCAACCCTTTGTTCCTTATAAAGATTTGCAACCGACTTTTTTGTCATCCAAACTCCTTAGGACCATTCAAGGTTAACAAAGGCTCACACAATTGTCAAAGCTCTTAAAAATGAGGGTTTGTCTGCAAAAATGCGACAGGCCTACCCGCCCCGCCCTAACTTTAATGGATGGGCTTGAAGAATGAATAATTCAGATAATCTCGACTGAGTTTTCCCCTTTAATGAGTTCTCCGATAACCCATGCCTTCTGCCCGAGTTCAGCCAATAACGTGATGGCACGGCGAGTGCTCCGGGGATCGAGGACCAGCACCATACCCACTCCCATGTTAAACGTGCGGAACATTTCAGACTCTTCTATGCGTCCGCGGCTCCGGATTTTCTTGAAAATCGGGGGCACGGGCCAAGAACCTTTGGTTATCCGCACGGCAAAACCGCCGGGGAGGGCTCTCGGGATGTTATCATAAAAACCACCGCCTGTGATATGGGACACGGCCTTGATCTTCACCTTTTTCATGAGATGAAGGATGGTTTTTGCGTAGATCCGCGTCGGTCTGATCAATTCTCTGCCCAGCTTTCTTTTGATCTCATCTGAAGGAAAGAGCCCACGCACCAGTGAATACCCGTTGGAGTGGAGACCGCTCGAGGCTAATCCCAGCAATTTGTCCCCGTTGCGGCATTGGCGGCCGTCAATGATTTTTTCCCGGCTTACAATACCCACACAAAAACCGGCCATGTCGAATTTTCCCTTGGGATACATTCCAGGAAGTTCGGCCGTCTCCCCACCGATCAAAGCACATCCCGCTTCCGTACAGCCCTTCGTTATGCCCTTCATCACTTCATATAGTTTCGCTTTGTCCAAACTCCCACAGGCGATGTAATCCAGGAAGAACAACGGTTCGGCTCCCAAGACGATCACATCGTCCACACACATGGCCACAAGATCAAGGCCGATAGTATCGTATTTGCCCAGCATATCTGCGATCAACAATTTGGTTCCGACTCCATCTGTGGCAGAAACCAAAACCGGATCTTTCATCCTTTGAATTCGCGGCGCGAACAATCCGCTGAATCCCCCGACATTCCCCATAACTTCCGGACGGCTCGTTTTCTCGATAAGGGGCTTTATTTTCTCGAGAAATGCATCAGCCTTTGCGATATCGACGCCTGCTTTTTTGTATGTAAAACCGGACATTTTTAAACCATGATTCTCGAGGGTCTTCCTTTTATAACACCGCATTTCTATCAAGTCAATCAACAGGGGAAACCAACATGGACTAGAACACCACGTCGACTTCAGCGTATCACAAAACAGATCGCAGCCAACAGACCGATCCCAAGGTCAAACAGAAGCTGAAACAGGGAATCAAAAAACTCAGCTATTAAGAGAAGATAGCATGAAAAAAATACAAAATGCATACCCTGACCGGGGATATTCTAAATTTATCTCAGCCTCTTCACAATTCTTCTTTTTGGAGGAGCTCTTGCTTCATGCCCAACAGACAACCGGTGATCGAGTGAACGTTTCCTTCAGCGATCCGTCCAAACCAGGACTTGTCGAAGCCTGTGTTGAAACCGGATCCATTACAGTCAAGGGATACAGCGGCAAAGATTTCGTCGTCGACGGAAAATTACGGGTGGAAATTAAGGAAAATTGCGAGGGATTTGAAGCAAGGCCAAAACGGAAATTCTTTTTTTTATCATTGTAATAACTTATCAGTTATGATAAGTTAATTGCATGAAGTGGAGCGAATTTCTTTACAAGTTTGCAGATCAACCTCTATTCCATTCCTCTATGCTTCAAATCTTTAGCGAATCTCAGGCGTATCTCCGAGTTCAACTCTCTCGCTGGGTTGATGCAAAAAAGCTTATACAGATCCGGCGAGGATGGTATCTGATTGCAAAACCATACCGCTCCCGTAGAATTCCTCCCGCAGTAATCGCCAATAGAGTGGTGGCTCCATCCTACCTCTCCTTGGAATGGGCTCTTTCCTTCTATGGTATAATCCCGGAGGAAACTTCTAATCCCACATCAGTAACAACAGCTCGTGCTGAAAATTTCCAAGCTGTTGGGCATCTTTTCATTTACCGACACATCAAGCCTAGTTATTTTAGGGGATATTCCAGAATGAAACACGATGACCATGAAATCTTAATCGCATCGCCAGAAAAAGCTCTTTGGGATAAGCTTTATCTCTATCTCCGCGGCCGCTGCTTTTCCATCCGATGGTTGGAAGGACTCCGGTTGCAAAACCTTGAGGAATTCGAACTTTCCCAATGGAAGGAGTATACGATAATGACATCTTTAGCTTCTCTTCACCGAGCATCAACACAGGTGGCTGACTATATTCAGGAGATCCGCCTTTGAGAGACATTGCATTGCAGATTGCGAGTGAATCTATGGGAGGGCAGAGACATGTCCTCCGAGAATACCTCCAGAATTACCTTCTTTTCTTGATGCAGAAGACGAAAATGAATGAATCCCTGTTTTTTGTAGGGGGGACAGCACTCCGCTTCCTTTATGGGATCCGCCGGTACTCAGAGGATCTCGTTTTCACAGCGGGGAAGGAATGGGTAAGTTCCAGCTTGAAGCTCTTTATGAGTAAGATTGGTCGTGAGCTCGAACAGGCGGGCTATGATATGACAATAAGGTTAAAAGATAATAAGACAGTGCAACGTATGATGGTCCGATTCGCTGGATTGTTGTATGAGCTCGGATTGTCCGGACGGAAGAAAGAGAATATTTCTATTCACTTAGAAGTCGACTTGAATCCTCCTTTGGGTTGGAAGGAGGAAAGGACAGTTGTTAACATCCATCTTCCTGTTTTGATCCGACACTACGATCTTCCCTCTGCCTTTGCTGGTAAGCTGGCTGCCATTTTGTTACGACCCTATACCAAAGGAAGAGATATTTTTGACCTTTTCTGGTTCAAATCTCGGTGGCGTGATTTGAAACCGAACCTAGTTCTTTTGAATAATGCGTTGAGGCAGCAAAGATCGAGATTGGAGCAGCTCGAAGAAGGTAATTGGCTTCGTGTTGTCCGGAGCAAGATTGAAGATTTGGATTGGCTCAACGTTGAGGAAGATGTGTTACCCTTTTTAGAGGCTGAGGATGACCTGATAACTTTTTCCCGCGATGCCATCTTGACTCTTTTAACTTAAATATCCGGTCTTGACACCAGTCGCTTCTGCTCTGATATTCTCGGAGGAGTGTTCTCGAGCTGGTTCGAATCTGGCTCCCAGCAATATTATTATTTCTAATCCCCCAAAATTAGAGAGGGGAAATTCTATCGTGTGCTCCAAGCAAGATGATAAAAAAAATTTCGATCAAGGTCCGTGAAGGCACCTACTTTATGAATACGGAAGGAGATCGTATATGGTTGCCTTCGTTTAGGCAGAAGCCTGGGCGCGGCAGCGCAGAAAGGCGATCATTTTGGGAACGGCCAGCGGCACCACATCGGGAAGCATATGGGGCATCAGGTTGTCCATAACTTTGGGCATCATGTCGGGCATCTGCTCCTGCATGTAATCGGGCATTGGGATCATTTTGGCGACACGGTCCAGCATAGTGGGCATAGCATCGAGCATCTCAGGCCACATGGTGTCCATCAGGTTGGCGAATCCCTTCGGTGTCATCAGCGCAATCATGCCATCGAAAACGGCCCACTGCCTGGCCACTTCGGGGCTGGGATCATCGAATTTTTTGCCCAATCCTCTGCAGGCAAAGGCCGCCAGGTCGTGGATATTGACCGGCAGGTTCTTTTTGTCTTTGCTCACGCGCATCTGAAATTCACAGCATGGACAAAGAGCCAGGACCGTATCGGCTTTGATTTCCTCTGCTTCATCCAAGCGGGATTTCCCGATGTCGTAGGCCACTTCTGGGTCCTTGATCAGGGTTAAAACGCTTCCACAGCAGTGCCCATCCTCCCGGTTGTGTGCCATCTCCTCGAATTTAACTCCGGGTATGGCTTTGATCAGTTCTCGCGGCTCATCGTACACACCAGAAACTCTTCCGATATGACAGGAATCATGCCAGGTGACTTTTTGATCGACAGGATGGGTGAACTTGAATTCTCCATTCCGGATCCTCTCGGCAACCAACTCGCTGTAGTGTTTTGTCTGGATATTGTATTCGAGCCCGAGCTTTTCGGCCCATTCTTTATATGTGTGTCGCCACATCATATCGCAGGCCGGGCAGGACGTTATGACCGTATCCGCGCCAGCCGCCTGCACAGCCTTGATATTTTTTGTAATAATATCGGCAAAAACATCCCATTTGCCTGCCACAAGCATTGGCGTCCCACAGCAGTTTTCCACATTACCAAGATAGCTAAAATCCACACCAGCATCTTCCAAGAGTGTCACGGCCGCTGCTCCGATATCATGTTCGATATAGGAAGCGGTGCACCCGGCAAAATAAACGTTTTTGCTTTTTACGCCTGGCCCATGTTTTGACCACAGATCCTTTGGAAACCATTCGGTCCGGTTTTTCCGGTATCCGGCCCAAATATTGCCCTCTGCCTGAAGGACGGCAGACATCATCTCGAACGGAGGAAAAGTCATCTCTTTGTCTTCATGCACCAATTTACCCCGAAGCTTCATCCAGGAAGGCTCGATCGGCAGAGCCGCCGAGCAGCGCAGGTTGCAGAACTCGCATGTCGTACAGACAAGCATGGTGTTGACCATGAACTGGTCCCACTTCACCTTTCCTTCCAAATACTGGCGAAGCCAGTACCATTTTCCGCTTGGCGACTGGCTTTCCCAGCCGCGGCCGAAGAACTGATCGCACTCATCCAGGCAGTACCCGCACTGGGAACAGGCATAGGCATACCTGGCCACATCGGCGGGAATCCCGCGGACAGGTTTTTCGAACCGCTCTCCGACATGAGTGATCACCGCATTCCCGAAAGGCCGGATCATCGGTTCGAAGACACCCGCCGCAGTCAGCACCTTGCCAAAGGACTTGCCGCTAAAAATCTTATCAGGGTTGAGGATTTTTTGGGGATCAACGTTTTTCTTGAAGGCTTTAAGCTTTTTGATCCTGTCCTTTCCCAAAATTTCATCTTTTTTATATGCGAAATACAAACCAGTGGAGTAGGGACGCCCGCCGTGTTTTTCCGCGATCTTGAAGATGCTCAGCACCAGGCCAAAAACAAAATTATAGGAAAATTTCCGCTGGTCGCTCGGAATGAATCCCAGGATGACGGCCTCGGGTTTCCCATCCCTTCCCTTTTTGATGATAACACCTTCTTTCACTATGGGCTGATTGATTTTATTTTCGATTTCCTCCATCACTTCCCCGAGCTTGTCCAAAGGCACCACGACTTCTGCAGGCACTAAAGAAGGGCCCAACCGCTTGACCACCATCAATTTGAACCTCTGTTCCCATTCGTGATCAGCAATCTCCTGCTTGAGCACCTCTCCTTCGCAGGCTTTGACAATTTCAGGAAGTTTAGACATAACTTTTTCCCGATCCTTTTCGCGGAAGGCAATCGTTGCGATATAGGCCGCAGGCAGGATCACTTTGTGCTCCACCGGATGGCCGTGATGAGTGAGCACAGGAGCACGATTTTTCATTTCTGCCATCCGTGGATTGATAAATACCAAGGACCAGATCGGAAGGTTCTGATCGATGAATTTTTGAAAAACTTTGGCTAGTTTATTCGCATCAGGACAGGCAATGGCCGCAATCCCCAAATCGGTCAGTTTTTGGACCTGGATGGTCATCTGGCTGATAAATCCTGTCGTCCCCTCTGCATCGGCCACCATATCCAATTCGTCTCCAGATATTTCCTTGACTTCGCCGCTGGGAAGAACGATCCGGGCGCTTTCCACATTTTCGGAAAACCAGCCGTACTCATAGGATCCGATGCCGG